>CABSNX010000231.1 GCA_902479205.1 uncultured Collinsella sp.
AGATACTGATCGGTCTCGTGGGCTCGGAGATGTGTATAAGAGACAGGGATGTACTTGCTGGGGCTATTGAAGATAGCAGCCATTTTTATCCCATTCTCTAATAAGTAAAAAGAAAGGGGCTCCGTACGGATACGTGCGGAGCCCCTCGTTACGATAACAAGAGTCGATTAGAAATCGATGTCGGTGTCGTAGTAGCAGGCCTTGAGGATCTTCTCGAAGTCGGCAGCCTTGGTCTCACGCGGGTTCTCGGGCGTGCAGGCGTCGGTCTCGGCGTTCGCGGCGATCTCGGGCAGCTTGGCGAGGAACTCCTCCTCGGAAACCATCTGCGGATTCTCGGCGTCAACCTTCACGCCACCATTCGCGTAATCCTTGATGGACTGCGGAATGTTGAGCTGGTCGTTGAGGTCGCGGATCTTCTGGACGAGCGCAGCGATGAGCTCCTCGTTGGTCTCGCCGGGAAGGTGCAGGATCTCCTTGGCCACGTAAGCGTAACGCTCGGCAGCACGCGGGTCCTTGGAGTTCCACTGGATGACCTTGCCCAGGTACATGGCGTTAGCAGCACCGTGGATGATGTGGCCGTTCTCAAAGGCTGCACCGGTCTTGTGAGCCATGGAGTGAACGATGCCGAGCAGGCCCGAAGAGAAGGCGATACCGGCGATGCACTGAGCCTCGTGCATGTGCTGACGGGCCTCATGGTCGCCAGCATAGGACTTGGGCAGCCACTCGACGATCTCGCGGATGCCGTGCAGAGCGTTGGCGTCGGTGAACATAGAGGCGCAGGTGGAAACGTAGGCCTCCATGCAGTGGGTCAGAGCATCCATGCCGGTGTGAGCGCACAGCTTGGCGGGCATGGTGTAGGTGAGCTCGGGGTCGACGATGGCGACATCAGGGGTGATGTTGAAGTCGGCCAGCGGGTACTTGATGCCCTTGGCGTAGTCGGTAATGACGGAGAACGCGGTGACCTCGGTAGCGGTGCCGGAGGTAGAGGAGATGGCGCAGAAATGAGCCTTCTGACGCAGCTCGGGGAAGCTGAACGGCTGGATGATGTTGTCGAAGGACTCCTCGGGGTACTCGTAGAAGACCCACATGGCCTTAGCAGCATCGATGGGCGAACCGCCGCCGATAGCAACGATCCAGTCGGGCTCGAAGTCGCGCATAGCGGCTGCGCCCTTCATGACGGTCTCGATGGAGGGATCGGACTCGACGCCCTCGAAAAGCTTGACCTCCATGCCGGCCTCTTTGAGGTCGGCCTCGACGTCCTGCAAGAACCCGCCGCGGCGCATAGAGCTGCCGCCAGAAACGATGATGGCCTTCTTGCCCTTGAGGTTTTTCACCTCGTGGCGAGCGCCCTCACCAAAGTACAGATCGCGAGGATTGGTAAAACGTCCCATACTGTGCCTCCTAAACAAGCCCCTCTTAGACTTGCGTATATAACGGAGCACCCGATTGGCTCCGTTAGGACCGTTTGCGCGTTGCCGGCGATGACAATGCGCGATGTCTAAACGTCTCAACGCTCAGACAAACACTATTTTACCGTTCTGGTTGGTCAGTTATTCACCTAAAGCCGCCAATGATGAAACGTTTTTTCTATCCTTGGAACCTCTTGCGTTGCGGTTATTGTCCCAAGCTGGGCAAACGTTTTATCAAGGTTGACTACATACCCCGAGCAGGACTGCGCCCCTCCAAAATATGCACCGTTCGCCGCCAAAAATCGACCGTTTGCGGCACCGTGATACCACTCGGTCGTCCAAGGTGCCGACATTTGTGCGACATCCGTCTTCGTGGTGCAAAGGTGCAAGTCCAAGTGCGGCACCCCCGGTGTGCCACATGCGGGTAAACTAGAACCTTATATAGAAACATTTGAACCCTAACCGCAGCAAAGGAGGCCCCATGGCATTCGATCCCATTCAAGAGGATTGCCATCGCCTCGTTCTTGAGGCCTTGCGCCGCGACAATATCCCGCTCACCGACGGTGCCGCCGTAGAGCGTCTGATGGAACAATTCACCCGCAACCCCGCGCCGCTCATCGTGCACGACCGCGACCGCGCCGGGCACCTCATTGCCAAGGTGGTCGAGGCTGTCGACTACCGCATTCCCTTTATCCCTGACGATACCCAGGCAGAGCAAGAAGAGGCCGCTGCCGAGAACATGCTTCGCGAGGCAGCCGCGCTCGACCCCACCAACTGGGACGCCCAGCGCATGCTGACCGCCCTCACCGCCAACTCCAACGAGGAGTACGTACAGTATCTGGTGTCCAAGTGCGACGAGGTGGAGCACGATCTGGCGCTCAAGATCGCCTCGGCGCAGGACCCCTACGAGCGTGAGGCTGCAGGCGATCTGACCCGCCGTCCCTACCTGCGCTGGCTTGCCGCCTTGGCATCGCGCGCCCTCATTAGCGGCCGCTATCGCATGTCGCTCGAAGCCGCAAACCGCAGCCTGGACTTTGCGCCCAACGACCCCGCCGGCGTCCGCCATACTGCGATGCTTGCCATGGCAAAGCTCGAATACCCTGCCGAGGAGCTCAAACGCTTTCGCTCTGCCCACTCCGTGCCCTATCTTGCCAACACGCCGCTGCGCCGTCGTCCCAAGGACGCGGAGCGCGACTTGGACCCGTGGACGCTCATCGCGCTGATGAGCGCTGCCTGGCGCGAGCTGGACTACGAGGGTGCCGAGCGCTACTTGCGCATCCTTGCACGCTCGTGCCCGCACGCAGCCGAGGCGCTCTACTTCCAAACCGAGTTTCCCGATGGCGTCTATGCCCGCGTCAACGTGGGTGTGGGCTCCACCGACGAGCTTGTCCTTGCGCTATCCGAGGCAACGCCGGTACTGCAGGAGGGCTTGGGCGCCCCCGACAACGCCAGCTTTGCCGCCTGGGTCGCCACCAACGATATTGTGCGTTCCCAGATCGACGAGCGCATCCTGCGGGCGGCCGAGCAGGGCTTGCCGTTTAAGGGAGGAGACCTCTAATGGATCCGAGCGTCTACATCCCCTGTCTCTT
>CABSNX010000232.1 GCA_902479205.1 uncultured Collinsella sp.
GGCACGTCCAGCCAGGTTGCCTTGTTCACGATGCTCTTCTTGTGGCTAAACGTATCGAAGCTTTCGCGGCCATGGTACTGCCCCATGCCGCTCGCGCCCATGCCGCCAAAGCCCATATGGCTCGTAGCCAAGTGCATGATGGTGTCGTTAACGCAGCCGCCGCCAAAAGGCACGTAGCGCACAAAGCGCTGCTGAACCTCGCGATCCCGACTAAAGATATACAGGGCCAGCGGCGTCGGACGATCCGTAATAAACGTCTCGGCCTCGTCTAGGCTCTCAAACGTCAGTACCGGTAAGATGGGGCCGAAAATCTCCTCCTGCATTACGGCGTCCTCAGGCGCCACACCGTCTAAAATCGTCGGCTCAATCTTGAGCGACGACTCGCGCGCCATGCCCCCCAGCACAACCTTATCGGGGTCGATCAGCCCGCGCACGCGCGCGAAATGCTTGGCGTTGACGATATGCCCGTAATCCTCGTTATCGAGCGGATGCTCACCAAACATACGGCGGGTCTCTTCCTTGATGAGGCCCAACAGCTCGTCGTGCACGCGCGTATCGACCAGCAGGTAGTCGGGCGCCACGCAGGTCTGCCCCACGTTGAGCCATTTACCAAAGGCGATACGCCGTGCCGCGACCTTCAAGTTTGCCGTCGCATCCACGATGCAGGGGCTCTTTCCGCCCAGCTCAAGCGTCACAGGCGTAAGGTTTTTACTTGCGCGCTCCATGACGAGTTTGCCGACCGGAACGCTACCGGTAAAGAAGATCTTGTCCCAGTGCTCATCGAGCAGCGCTTCGTTTTCGGCGCGCCCGCCCTCGACAACCGTCACCAGGCGCGGATCAAATGCCTCTTCACAGATTTGCCTGAGCACCGCGCTCGATGCCGGAGCATAGGCGCTCGGCTTGATGACCACAGTATTGCCCGCGGCAAGGGCGCCGGCGAGCGGCTCGAGCGTTAGCAAAAACGGATAGTTCCACGGAGCCATAATGAGTGTGACGCCATAGGGCACGGTTTGCGTTTTGCACACACTCACGGCGTTAGCGAGATCGCACGGACGCAGGCGCGGACGACTCCATCGAGCCACGTGAGCGATCTGATGTCGAATCTCGGAAAGCGACGTGCCGATCTCGCACATATAGGCCTCGTCATGCGACTTTCCCAAATCGGTCTTGAGCGCATGGGCGATATCGGCCTCGTGGGCCCGTACTGCATCGCGTAAACTCACGAGCGCGCGACGCCGAGCATCGACATCAAACGTGGCGTGCGTCTTAAAGTAGGCGCGCTGATCGCCGACGATGCGCGCAATTTCCTCGGTGTTCATGGACCCTCCTAGTTCTCGTCCTCAAACATACCACCTGCAACAACTTCGTACATATGCTCGAGCTCCAGGCGGTCCATCAAAAGTGGAACGGGGTATAGCGGATTGGCCTCGGCATCGGCATGGGCCGCCATTTGCGGAATATCGGAGCGGCGAATACCCGAGACGTATTTGGGGATTCCCAGGGCCTCGTTCATGCGGTCGACCCAATCGATAAAGGCCTCGGCCGCAAGACTGTCCTGCGCGGTAGCCGGCGCAATGCCCGCCATGCGAGCAAGATCGGCAAGCTTGGGGGCGGCGGCGTCACCATAGGCGCGAAGCATATGCGGCAGGATGATAGCGTTGGCCAAGCCGTGCGGAATCCCGTAACGCCCACCCAAGCTGTGTGCGATGGCGTGAACGTATCCAACATAGGAGCGCGTAAAGGCAACACCCGCCTTATACGCCGCCGAAAGCATATTGCGGCGCGCACGCATGTTATCGCCATGCTCATAGGCCTCGAGCAAATTGTCATGGATGAGCTGGACCGCCTGACGCGCCATCTTACGCGTATAGGGCGTGGTGCTTCGCCCGATAAAGGCCTCGACAGCATGCGTCAGGGCATCCATACCCGTCTGCCCCGTAATGGAGGCGGGCAGACCGCGCGTAAACTCGGGGTCATGCACCGCAAAGCGCGGGATAAGCACAAAGTCGTTAATGGGGTACTTGTAGTGCGTCTCGCCATCGGTAATTACCGCTGCAAGCGTGACCTCGCTTCCCGTGCCTGCCGTGGTGGGAACGGCGATGAGCAGCGGCAGGCGATGATGAATCCGCAGTAGGCCGCGCATCTTGTTGATGGGCTTGTTTGGCTGCGCAATGCGCGCCCCCACACCCTTGGCGCAGTCCATGGCCGAACCGCCACCAAAGCCGATAATGGCCCGGCAGTCGCTCTCGCGATACAGCGCCGCCGCTTCCTCCACGTTTGAGACCGTGGGGTTCGCACGCGTTTCGGCATAGACCGTAACGCCAATCCCCTGAGCCGTAAGCGCACGCTCGAGCGATGCCGTGAGCCCCAAACGTGCAATACCAGGGTCTGTCACGATAAGAACCTTCTGAATCGAGCGCTTTTGAAGCACTGCGAGCACATCCTCAGCGTGCTCCAAAATGCGTGGCTCGGTATAGGGCAGCACCGGCAATGAGATGCGAAAAACCGTTTGATACGTTCGGCACCAGGCGCGGCGGGCTAGATGCATAAAGGAAACTCCCTCATTTGTTGATTGGTCAACATTTGCTCGCCCGATTGTACTCAGCGGCGGTCAAAGGCGGCCTGTCAATCGTTAATCAATCAACATCTTCATATCTCAAAATTGTTTTATTAAAAATCATTCCTAATAGGCTTCACATTTGGTTGCATTTATGGATAATAGAACTCGTCAAGACGCACGTCCGGAGAGGGCCCTTACGGGACCGGACGAGCGCGCAATCGCCATCGATCGAAAGGATCGAATCATGAAGTTTGTTTGCCCCGTTTGCGGTTATGTGGAAGAGTTCGACGGCGACCAGCTGCCCGAGGATTTCAAGTGCCCCCAGTGCGGCGTTCCCGGTTCTCGTTTCCTGAAGCAGGAGGAGGGCCAGCTTGAGTGGGCCTGTCTCTTATACACATCTCCGA
>CABSNX010000233.1 GCA_902479205.1 uncultured Collinsella sp.
AGATACTGATCGGTCTCGTGGGCTCGGAGATGTGTATAAGAGACAGGCAGACCACAAAGTCCTTCTCGATGGGGGCGCCGCACTGCGGGCAGGTGCCGTACTGGGCAAGCTGGCGCTCGCGCAGGGCCATGTCCAGCTCCTGCTCCTCGCGGTCAGACGCGTAGGAGTGCGGACGCAGGACCAAATAAGCGATGAGGCCCACAAACGGGATGAGGGCGATGATGCCCCATGCCACGTAGGCGCTGGCGCCGCGGCGGCGAGCGTCGATAAACACATAGACGACCGACAGCACATACAGGGCGATGATAAAGCCAACGAAGGCATAGACGACGCCCATAAGCTGCGGCGACATGAGCTCGGAGATGTACTTGGACATTGAGGTGTACCTTTCGGAATATTTACAGTCCGGTCAAGTTTACCACGGGGTTTGTTTATATGGGACCACGGCTGGGTACGGGGCTGGCGCGGACACAAACATCTCAATCTGTAACAGATACTCGGCAAATACGGGTCTAGGTGTTACAAATCGAGACACAGGGGCCCCTCCCCGACTTCAATCTCGATCTGTAACATCTTGGGCCCCAAAACCCCTCTTACTGTTACAGATCGAGACATTAAAAATCTGTCGGAAGGTTTGTCTTGATCTGTAACATCTACAACCCAAATCCTCAGCTAACTGTTACAGATTGAGACAAAAGAAAACGTCCAGGCCGAATGTCTCAATCTGTAACAGTTACTCGGCAAAGACAGTCCCAGATGTTTCAGTTTTAGACAAACCTCTGACACCAGGGGCGACAGACGATGTCACCGATGGTCCCGTGTCTCCCCTCGCCTGCCGTTGGCGGGTGTTGCGGGGCTGTTCGCCGCATTGCCGCTGCGCTGGGTGCATGCAGACCGTAGGATAGTCCTATTGACAGCCTGTCAACTTGTCTGGGAGGCACCGTGGCAGAAACGTTTGATATCGCGATTGTGGGCGCGGGCATCACGGGATGCGCCATCGCGCGGCAGCTCGCGCGGTTTGACTTGTCCATTTGCGTGGTCGAGGCGGCCAACGACATCGCGCTGGGCGCGTCGAAGGCCAACGGCGGCCTGGTGCACGCCGGCTACGATCCAGCACCGGGAACCGTAAAGGCGCAGGTCAACGCCCGCGGTTGCGAGCTATATGGCACGTGGGCCCAGGAGCTGGGATTTTTGTTCCGCCGCACCGGGTCGATGGTGCTGGGTTTCAACGACGAAGACCGCGCGCACCTGGAGAAGCTGCGCCAGAATGGCCTGGCCAACGGCGTGCCCGAACTGTCGATTATCGGCCCCGAGCGCATCCACGAACTGGAGCCGCGTGCGAGCGCCAAGGCGACCTGCGCGCTGTGGTGCCCTTCGACCGGTTACGTCGACCCGTTTGAAGTGGCCATCGCCGCGTTGGAGAACGCGGTCGCCAACGGCGTGACGTTTATGCGCTCCGCGCCGGTGGAAGCCATTGAAGTCGCCAACTCGGATGACGGAGCCGCGCGCTTTACGCTGGTGACGCCCGCCGGCGATGTGCGCTGCCGTTACCTGATCAACGCCGCGGGCAACGGTGCCGCAGACATCTCGCATATGGCGGGCGCCGAGGAGTTTCAGATGGTCTGGCGCCAGGGCAACATTGTGGTGCTGGACAAGGAGCCGCGTGCGCTCATGCCGCTCTACCCTGTTCCCACGCCGGTTTCCAAAGGCGTTATCGTCACGGGCACCGTACATGGCAACACCGTGATTACCGCGACCGCCGCCGTGCGCGAGCCAGGTGATACACAGACTTACGCGACCGATGTCAACGCGCTCCTGACCGGCGCGCGCAAGCTGGTGCCCGATCTGGACACGCGCCGCGTGGTGCGCGCGTTTGCCGGCGGACGCCCGGTCATTAAGGGAACGAACGACTTCTTTATTGGGCGGTCGACCGTGGTGCCGGGTCTGTTCCAGGCGGCGGGTATTCAGTCGCCGGGCGTGGCGAGCGCGCCGGCCATTGCCGAGCGCATGGAGCAGGTGTTACGCAGTGCCGGCGTAGCCCTGCGCGAACGAGGCGATTGGGACCCGATACGCCGTGCGCCGGACGACTTTGACCGCGCGCCGCTTGCGCGCAAGGAAGAGCTCATTGAGTCCGATCTCGCGTGGGGGCAGATTGTCTGCCGCTGCGAGACGGTGCCCGAGGCCGAGATCGTGGCCGCGATTCAGCGCCGCCCGGGCGCGGTTTCGGTCGAGGGCGTCAAGCGCCGCTGCCGCGCCGGCATGGGTCGGTGCCAGAGCGGATTTTGTCAGAGCCGCGTGGTGGCGATCCTTGCCCGCGAGCTGGACTGCGACCCCAGCGAAGTGCTGTTGGAAGATGCCGGATCCTGGCTGGTAGAGGGACCGCTGAAGGGGGTGCGCTAGGATGGCGACGCTTGATATGCGCGACGGACGCGCGGATGCCGGAGCTACCGAGGCGGTGCAGACGCAGGCGTTCGACGTGGTCGTTATCGGCGGCGGACCTGCCGGCATGGCGGCCGCGCTTGCCGCGCACAAGGCCGGCGCGCGCGTGGCCATCGTGGAGCGCGAGCAGCATCTGGGCGGTATCCTGCGCCAGTGCATCCACCCCGGTTTTGGCCTTTCGCACTTTAAGCAGGAGCTCACCGGTCCCGAGTACGCGCAGCGCTTTATCGACCAGGTGCGCGCGACCGACATTGCGCTGTTCTTGGGCAGTATGGTGATTGAGATCGATTCGGACGAGGGCGAGGCTGTGGGCACGCTGAATGCGGACAAGACCGCGGGAGCCACCGCAATCCACACCGTCACGCTCATGAGCCGTACCGGCATGCTTCAGCTCACCGGACGCGCGGTCGTCCTTGCCATGGGGTGCCGCGAGCGCACCCGCAGCGAGATCAAGATTCCCGGCAGCCGACCCGCCCTGTCTCTTATACACATCTCCGAGCCCACGAGACCGATCAGTATCT
>CABSNX010000234.1 GCA_902479205.1 uncultured Collinsella sp.
AGCTCAAGAGCTGCGATGCGGTTTTTCTTGCCGTGCCGCACACGGCTGCCATGGCGCAGGTGCCCGCGCTCCTTGCCGCGGGCGTTTCCTGCTTTGATCTTTCGGCCGATTACCGTCTGAGCGACCCGTCCGTCTTTGAGGCATGGTATGCCGCCGAGCACACGAGCCCCGAGCTGCTCAAGACCCGCGCTTTTGGCCTGCCCGAGCTGTTCTGCCAGGACTTAGAGACCGCTGCTTCCAGCCATGCCGCCGGAAAGCCCGTTTTGGTCGCTTGCGCCGGCTGCTATCCCACCGCAACGAGCCTCGCTGCCGCTCCTGCCGTGCGTGCGGGCTGGATGGCAGAGAACGGCCCCGTAATCGTCGATGCCATTAGTGGCGTGACGGGCGCCGGTAAGTCCTGCAACGCTCGCACCCACTTTTGTAGCGCAGACGAGAACTTAGAGGCCTATGGCGTAGGCAAACATCGCCACACACCAGAGATCGAGCAGATTCTGGGCCTGACCGATCGTGTCGTCTTTACTCCGCACTTGGCACCGCTCAAGCGCGGCCTGCTTTCCACGGTGACGATGCCGCTCGCGCCGCGGGCTCTCGACACGTTGACCCTTGAGGACGTCGTCGACCATTACAAGATGTTCTACGCCGGTCGCACCTTTGTGCGCGTGCTCGATGCCGGCCAGCAGCCCAAGACGGCTTCGGTCGCCGGCACCAACGCTGCCCAGATCGGCCTTGCGCTCAACAAGCGCGCGGGCGTGCTGGTGGCGACGGGTGCTATCGACAATCTGTGCAAGGGTGCAGCAGGCCAGGCGGTCCAGTGCGCCAACATCGTTTTTGGCTTTGACGAGCGACGAGGCTTGCCCACAGTGGCGTGCCCGGTGTAGCACATTCGATTGTTAACGATTTGGTAGTCGGGTATCGAGGTGGGCGCCACTTTTAAGCTGGTCTACTAATTGCGACCGGTATGGCGTGCCAGCCGATACCCGCTTTTTTATTTGATATAGGGAGTCGTAGGGACGATGAATACCGACCTGATTGATATTAAGATACGCGCCGTCGAGGGTGGCGTTACGGCAGCGGCCGGCTTTAAGGCCGCAGGCATCCATGCGGGATTCCGGAAGAATCCCGAGCGCTTGGACTATGCGCTCGTCGTGCCTGATAAGCCCTGTCCCGGCGCCGGCGTGTTT
Source organism: uncultured Collinsella sp. (assembly GCA_902479205.1). Classification (GTDB taxonomy): domain Bacteria; phylum Actinomycetota; class Coriobacteriia; order Coriobacteriales; family Coriobacteriaceae; genus Collinsella. The sequence goes on from CABSNX010000234.1 coordinate 1,182, forward strand.
ACGACCAACCGCTTTTGCGCGGCGCCCGTGCAGGTGAGCCGTGCCAACCTGGGCGGTGCGGACAAGGGCTATGGCATCATCGCCGGTATTTCAATCAACTCCGGCAACGCGAACGCCGCCACGGGCGAGACCGGCCTAGCCTGCGCGCGCGAGACATGCAACATCGCCTCGCAGGTTATCGGCTGTGAGCCCCAGCAGATCCTGGTCGCCTCCACGGGTGTGATTGGACAGATTCTGCCGATCGACACGTTTGAGACGGCCGTTCCGTCCGCCTACGAGGCACTCTCTGCCCATGGCGGTGCCGATGCGGCCCGTGCCATCATGACGACCGATACACATTCCAAGGAGTATGCCGTTCGCTATCGCAGTGAGGCTGCGGGTCATGCGGGCAACGCTTATACGGTGGGCGGCATGTGCAAGGGCTCGGGCATGATCATGCCCAATATGGCCACCATGATCGCGGTCATTACTACCGATGCCCCCGTCGAGCCGGCGGCGCTCCACGCCCTGTTGCTCTCGACCGTTAAGCAGACCTTCAATAAGGTGACGGTCGATTCCGATACCTCGACCAACGACACCTGCATCATGCTTGCTTCTGGCGCTGCTGCCGCTGATACCGAGGCTATCGTCGAGGGCACTGACGCCTTTGACGAACTGTCCTTTGCCGTGCACGAGGTGTGCGAGAGCCTGGCGCGCAACATCGCGGCCGATGGCGAGGGTGCGTCAAAGCTCGTGACGGTTAACATTACCGGCGCCGCCAACGACGAGGAAGCCGATATCGCCGCCCGCGCCGTCGCCAACTCGCCGCTCGTCAAGACCTGCATCGCCGGCCACGACTGCAACTGGGGCCGCGTTGCCATGGCGCTTGGCAAGTGCGGCGTGAAGTTTAATCAGGAAGACGTTTCCATCGACATGATGGGCATGCCCGTCTGCCGCGATGGTCTGACCGTTCCCTTTGACGAGGACGAGGCCTTGCGACGTTTTGAGGCGCCCGAGATCGTAATCTCGGCCGACCTGGGCGCAGGCGACGCGGCAACGACCGTGTGGACCTGCGACCTCACACACGAGTACATCTCCATTAACGGCGACTACCGTTCCTAGATTCCAGGCACGCTGCGCATCTCGCCGCATTGCGGACAGCGGAGCACGGCGCGATAACGATACGAAAGACGAGGCAGATTATGAAATTCGCACGCGATTGTCGTTCGAGCGAATCCAATGAAGCAACCGCGCAGCTGCTGTTCGAAGCGCTGCCGTGGATTAAAAACCTGACCGGCAAGACGGTCGTTATCAAGTATGGCGGAGCAGCCATGGTTGACGAGCAGCTGCGTCGCGACGTGATGAGCGACATCGTTTTGCTCAAGATTATCGGCATGCGCCCCGTCATCGTGCATGGCGGCGGCAAGGCCATCAACGAGGCGCTGAGCCATTACGATATTCCCGTCGAGTTTAAGAACGGCCAGCGCGTGACTACGCCGGCGACCATGGATATCGTGCGCGAGGTGCTGGGCGGCAAAGTCAACCAGGAACTGGTTGCTGCCATCAACCACCACGGCAATCTGGCCGTAGGCGTGTCGGGCAGCGATGCCGGCACGCTCATCGCCGAGCCGCTCGACCCCGAGCTCGGTCGTGTGGGCAAAGTGACGCACGTCAACACCGACTATATCGAGCGCTTGCTCGATAGCGAGTACATTCCCGTCATCGCTACCTGTCTCTTATACACATCTCCGAGCCCACGAGACCGATCAGTATCTC
>CABSNX010000235.1 GCA_902479205.1 uncultured Collinsella sp.
CCACAGTGCCTTGCCCTCGGGGATCTCCTGGTTGATGGTGCCGCCCGTGGGGTTTTGCACTTCGTAGCCGGTATCGATCTGCGAGAACGAGAAGTCGCGCGCTTTGCTGAGCGCATACTCAAACGGGCGCAGCGGGTGGTCCGAGACATAGATGCCCAGGACCTCCTTCTCCTGGCTCAGCTTGAGGTGGCGGTCCCATTCCTGGCCGTCCGGATCGGGCACGCTGACCTCGAAGCCCGAGCCCTCAACGTCGCCAAACATATCGAAGAACGACGTCTGGCCGCTCGCACGATCCTTCTGGCGCTTCACAGCGGCATCGATGATGTTCTCGGGGTTGTTCTTGTCCACAAAGTGCATCATCTGGCGGCGCGGATACCCCGTGGAGTCAAAGGCGCCTGCCTTGATGAGCGATTCGATCACGCGACGGTTTGCCTGGCTCGAGTCCACGCGCTCGACAAAGTCGTGCAGCGTCTTAAACGGGCCGCCCGCCTCGCGCTCGGCGATAATCGCCTGCGCCACGCCGGTGCCCACGCCGCGGATGCCAGCCAAACCAAAGCGCACGCCTTCCTTGGTAGCCGTGAACTCGGTACCGGACTCGTTGACATCTGGCGAAAGCACGGGGATGCCGTCGTGACGGCACGCCGAGACGTAATGCACGATCTTGTCGGTCTTGCCCGTATAGGACGTCAGAACGGCCGCCATGTACTCGTGCGGATAATGCGCCTTGAGCCACGCCGTCTGCATAACCAGGATGGCGTAGCCGGCGGAGTGCGACTTGTTAAAGGCGTAGGACGCGAACTCGAGAACATCGTCCCAAATCTTCTGGGCGACCTCGCGCGTGTAGTTGTTTTTGATGGCGCCGTTCATCCAGTGGTCGTAGGTGGTCTCGTCCGAGCCATCCTCCCAGTGGAGCACCGTCGACGTGAGCAGCTTGATCTTCTTCTTAGCCACGGGCTTACGGATACGCGAGTCCGATTCGCCCTTGGAGAAGCCGCACATCTCGACGGAGATGAGCATAACCTGCTCCTGGTAGACCATGGTGCCGTAGGTTTCGCCCAGGATGTCGTCCAGACGGTCATCGTAGGAGACGGCCGGCTCCTTGCCGTTCATACGGTTGATGTAGGACGAGACCATGCCGGCGCCCAGCGGGCCCGGGCGGTACAGGGCGATCAATGCCACGACGTGCTTGTACTCGGTGGGCTTCATGTTCTTGATCGTGGCCGTCATGCCGGCGGACTCGACCTGGAAGACGCCGGCGGTGTGACCGGAGCCCATGAGCTTAAAGATCTCGGGGTCGTCAAAGGGAATCTCTTCCTCTTTGATGTCGATGCCGAAGTTCTTTTTGATGTTAGCCTTGGCCTTAGAGATAACCGTCAGCGTGCGCAGGCCCAGGAAGTCCATCTTGAGCAGGCCCATGTCGGCAACGGTATGGCCCTCGTACTGGGTAATCTCGACGCCGCCCTTGGTATCGAGCTTGGTGGGCACATGCTCGTTGACGGGATCGCGGCAGATCAGAACGGCGCACGCGTGCACGCCCTCGCCACGGGTGAGGCCCTCGATCGAGAGCGCCGTGTCGATGATGCGGCGGGCGTCGTCGTCCTTTTTATAGGCCTCGGCAAAGTCGGGGTTAAACAGATCCTCTTTGCCGGGTTGCTTTTCGAGCACCTGCTTGAGCTTGACCTTGGGGTCGCTCGAGACCATCTTGGACAGGCGCTGGCCCATGTAGACCGGGTAGTCCAGGACGCGCGCGGCGTCGTTGATGGCCTGCTTGGCCTTAATGGTCGAGTAGGTGATGACGTGGGTGACCTTCTCGGGGCCGTAGAGCTGGCGAACGTGCTCCACGACCTCGAGGCGCCGCTCATCGTCGAAGTCCATATCGATATCGGGCATCTCGGTACGCTGCGGGGACAGGAACCTCTCGAACATCAGGCCGTTCTCGAGCGGATCGAACGCGGTGATGTTCATGGCGTAGGCGACGATAGCGCCGGCGGCCGAGCCACGGCCAGGGCCGACGCCGATGCCGTTGTCCTTGGCCCATTGCACGTACTCGGCAACGATCAAAAAGTAGGCGGCAAAGCCCTTGTCGCAGATGACTTTGTATTCATACTCAAAGCGCTCTTTGATGTTGACGCCACAGATCTCGCGCGTGGCCCAATCGTCACCATAGTGCTGGCGCAGGCCCTTCTCGCACTCGCGGCGGAACTGGCTCTCGTGCGTCTCGCCGGGATCGAGCAACGGGAAGCGCGGCAGGATGATGGAGTCCCAGTCCAGCTCCACATAGCACTTGTCGGCAATCTCGAGCGTGTTGTCGCAGGCCTCGGGGCAATACGGGAACATCGCCCGCATCTCCTCCTCGGTCTTCATGTAAAACTCCGAGCCGGTCATGCGCATGCGGTTGGGGTCGTCGACCTTGGCGTTCATGCCAATGCACATGATGACGTCCTGCACGGGCGCGTCCTCGCGGCGCAGGTAGTGGAAGTCGTTGGTGGCGATGACCTTGACGCCCACCTGCTTGGCAATATCGATGAGCGCGCGGTCCATCTGCTCGTCGGTCAGGCCGTTGTCGGTGGTGATGCCGTGTTCCTGGATCTCGATATAAAAGTCGCCGGGGTCGAAGGTGTCACGGAAGGTCTCGGCCCACTTGATGGCGCCTTCCATGTCACCGCGGTCGATGTACTTGGGAATGATGCCCGCGATGCAGGCGCTGGTGCAGATCATGCCCTTGGCGTGGCGGCGCAGGTTGTCGAGCGTCACGCGCGGCTTGTAGTAAAAGCCCTGCACGGCGGCCTCGGAGACCGTCTGCATCAGGTTGACGTAGCCCTCCTGGTCCTTGGCCAGAAGAATCATGTGGTAGAGCTCGGGCTTATGGTCGCGGGCGAGCGTCTCGACCGGCGTAAAGTAGACCTCACAGCCAAAGA
>CABSNX010000236.1 GCA_902479205.1 uncultured Collinsella sp.
AGATACTGATCGGTCTCGTGGGCTCGGAGATGTGTATAAGAGACAGGGATGGTATAGCCCTCGTCGCGCATCTGCTCGGTAAAGGGCACCTTGGGCCACGCGGTCGAAGCACTCTCGCGCTGTGCCTCGAACGTGTACTTACGGCTCGCGAACGCGGGGGCATCCGTGGAAGGCGCCACCGGCGCGGCATCGCCCTGCTCGTAGGCCTCGCCCGCGGCCGTGGCCTCGGCCAAGCGCTCGGCCTCCTGGTCCTTAAGCGCGGCCATGAGCGAGCGGATGCGGATGCGCGCGGCGCCCAGGTTGGACACCTCGTCGATCTTGAGCACGGTGTAGATCTTGCCGCTGGCCTCCAGGATCTCCTGCACCTGGTCGGTAGTCAGGGCATCGAGACCACAGCCGAAGGAATTGAGCTGAATCAGATCCAAATCGTTGCGCATCGTCACAAAACGGGCGACGGCGTACAGGCGGCTGTGGTACATCCACTGGTCGACCACGCGGATGGGGCGCTCGGGCTTCACGAGATGCGCGAGCGAATCCTCGGTAAAGACCGCAAAGCCAAAGCTCGAGATAAGCTCGGGCAGGGCGTGGTTGATCTCAGGATCATTGTGGTAAGGACGGCCGGCGAGTACGATGCCGTGGCCGCCGTGGTCCTCGACCCACTTAAGAGCCTCCTCGCCCATCGTCTGGATATCCTCGTGGAAACGCGCGTCGGCCTCAAAGGCAGCGTTGACGGCGGCATCGACCTCGGAGCGCGTGATCTTGGGACCGCGCACACGACCGCGACCGGCTTGCGCATCGGCCACACGGTCGACGGCGAGCACCTGGTACAGGCGGCGCTTGAGCTCGGTCTTGTCGTGATAGGGCACAAACGGGTACAGGAACTCGATGTTCTGCTCGCGAATCTCGTCGATGTTGAGCGCCAACGCCGTGGGGTAGCTCATGACGATGGGGCAGTTATAGCAGTTGCCAGCCGTCGGATCCTCCTTGCGCTCCCAGCGCACGCACGGCATCCAGATAAAGTCGACGTCACGGTCGATGAGGTTCATCACGTGGCCGTGGCTCATCTTGGCCGGGTAGCACACACTCTCGGACGGCATGGACTCGATGCCCGCCTGGTAGGTCTTCTTGCTCGACTGGTCGGACAGCTGCACGCTAAAGCCCAAGCGCGTAAAGAACGCGTGCCAGAAGGGGTAGTTCTCGTACATGTTGAGTGCGCGCGGGATACCCACGGTGCCGCGCGGGGCTTCGTCGGGACTCAGGACCTCGCGGTTAAAGAGCAGCTCGTTTTTCTTTTTGAAAAGGTTGGGGGCCTCGGTCTTCTGCTTTTTGTGGCCGGCGCCCTTCTCGCAGCGGTTGCCGGTAATGAAGCGCCTGCCGCCGCCAAAGTCGTTGACGGTAAGCTGACAGTTGTTAGAGCAACGGCCGCAGCGGACATGCTTTTGCGTCACGGTGAGGTGCGCGATGTCCTCGGCCGAGAGGATGGTCGAGGTGCCGTCGGCGCCGGCGCGATCGCGGGCGAGCAGGGCCGCACCGTAGGCGCCCATGCAGCCGGCGATGTCGGGGCGCACGGCATGAACGCCCGTGAGCTGCTCAAACGCGCGCAGCGTGGCATCGGACATAAAGGTGCCGCCCTGGACGATCACCTGGCTGCCGATCTCCTTGGGGTCGCGCAGCTTAATGACCTTGAACAGGGCATTCTTGATGACGGAATAGGACAGGCCGGCCGCGATGTCGCCCACCGTGGCACCTTCCTTTTGCGCCTGTTTGACGCGCGAGTTCATAAAGACCGTGCAGCGACTGCCCAGGTCGACCGGGGCCTTGGCATGGATGGCGGCGTCGGCAAACGCGCGCACGTCCATGTTCATAGAGACGGCGAAGCTCTCGATAAAGCTGCCGCAGCCCGACGAGCAGGCCTCGTTGAGCATGATGTGCTCGATGACGCCGTCCTTGACGCGCAGGCACTTCATGTCCTGGCCGCCAATGTCCAGAATGAACTCGACGCCGGGCAGGAATGCCTTGGCGCCGCGCAGGTGCGCGACGGTCTCGATCTCGCCGGAGTCGGCCTTGAGGGCCTCGATGAGCAACGCCTCACCGTAGCCCGTGGTGGTCACGTGGCCGATGGTGCAGCCGGCGGGGATGTGGTTGTAGAAATCGGCCATGATGACCTTGGCCGTGCCTAGGATGTCGCCGTTGTTGTTGCCGTACCAGGTGTGCAGCAGCTGACCGTCCTCGCCCACGAGCGCGGCCTTCATGGTGGTGGAGCCGGCGTCGATGCCGATGAACACGCGGCCGGTGTAGCCGTCGAGCTTGCCCTTGGGGACGACCTCGGTGTCGTGGCGGGTCTTGAACTCGGCAAAATCCTCATCGGTGGCAAAGAGCGGATCCAGACGCTCGACCTCGGCACCTTGTGTGTCACCCAGGGCATCGATGGCCTCGATGAGCTGCGGGAACGTGCTGAGCTTATTGGACTCGTGCGCCATGGCGGCGCCGCTCGCCACAAACAGGTGAGCGTTTTGGGGCACAATGCGGTGCTCCTCGTCCAGGTTGAGCGTGAGGTAGAAGCGGTGACGCAGCTCGGAGAGATACTGCAGCGGGCCGCCCAGGAAGGCGACGTTGCCGCGGATAGGGCGGCCGCACGCCAGGCCCGAGATGGTCTGAGTCACGACAGCCTGGAAAATGGAGGCGGCCACGTCCTCGGGGCGGGCACCCTCGTTGAGCAGCGGCTGCACGTCGGTCTTGGCAAAAACGCCGCAGCGACTGGCGATGGGATAGATGGTGGTGGCGTTGGCAGCGAGCTCGTTGAGGCCGCTGGCGTCGGTGTGCAGCAGGGTTGCCATCTGGTCGATGAACGCGCCCGTACCGCCGGCGCAGGTGCCGTTCATGCGCTGCTCGATGCCGTTGTCCTG
>CABSNX010000237.1 GCA_902479205.1 uncultured Collinsella sp.
AGCGTCAGATGTGTATAAGAGACAGGTGTCGGGGGGAAGGAGAAAAGGTTTGCATGATTTAGGGATGGCTGCTGTGCTGCGTCATTGGAAGAATGCATGCTTATGCGGCCTCCTCGATATCCACCAAAAGGTTGCGCACGGGGTGTGCTGCTAGGTCCCGTGCGTTGGCAGTATTATGCCGCGGCTTCTGCAAAGAAGCGCTAAAGAAAGGCTTAACCTGGTTTGATGTTACGATGAAACCGCAGGTCAAAGCCATCGAGTAACACTCTTGAAAGGTTGGGAGCTTAAGGGCTTTCTAAGGTTTGTGGCGCGGATGTGGCTCGCCTGTGTGGGGCGTGTGGACGGCTCGTTCCTAGCGCTGCGGCGCTGCGGCCCGCACCTGCTCGATGACCTTTTCCATCGTGGCGTCGATGCGGTCTTTCTTGAGCTCACATTCCCAGATGGTTATGGGTGTCCAGCCCATTTGAGTGAGTGCTGCCACGGCAGCGCGGTCGCGCTCGACGTTGCGACGGAACTTTGCCTCCCAAAACTCAACGTTGCGCTTGGGCTGGCTAGGGTTGCACTTGGGACAGCGGTGCCAAAAGCAGCCGTTGACGAAGATGGCGATCTTGCGCCCGGGAAAGGCGATGTCGGGCTTGCCGGGAACCTTCCATTCCAAGCGATAACCCGTAAGGCCCGCTGCCCGTAGGCGCTGGCGAACGAGCAGCTCGGGCTTGGTGTTGGCGCGCTTGTTGCCCTTCATGGACTTTTTTATAGCGGCGCGACGGCGCACCAGTTCACGCTCGTCAGCGGAGAGGTCCGAGGTATCGATGCCGTCGAGCAGACCGGGCTTGGGGCGCTTCTTGCTGCGGCGCTTAGGTGCGCGCTTGGGCTTGGAAGCGGGCTCGTCGGTCGTGGTGGCCTCGGCGTCGTTGGCAGTGCTGTTGGCCTCGAGCCGGTCTTCCTTCAGCTCGATCAGGGCATCAATGAGCCCCTTGTCGGCGGGCATCCACTCAACGGTGGCAAGCGAGGTGCGTGGAATCCAGCGGATATCGAGCTGGCGGTCGTGCTTCTGGGGCCCATCGGATTCATCGGCGAGCGAGCAGTAGTAGCACTCCATGGAGAGATGAAAATCGGGGTAGTCATACTCAACGGTGTAGAAATCGCGCAGGTTGGTGACTTTTACCTGCAGCTCTTCCATGAGCTCGCGGCGCACGGCGTCTTCGGGCGTCTCGCCGCGCATGAGCTTGCCACCGGGGAACTCCCAAAGTCCCTGCATGTCGCCGTAGCCGCGCTGCACGGCAAGCAGCTCATCAGATCCATCCTTGCGAATGATCCCAGCGGCAACATGAACAGTCTTCAACAGGAGTCCTCTCTCAACATCAACACGTGGCAGGGCAGCTACCCGTACCTTACACAACGGTAAGGCAAGCGTAAGCCATATCGATGGTAGCCGACTCGTCTTCTTGCGACTATAGATGCCGTAGACTAATTGCAAGAAAGGACTCGGTATGCAAACCACGCACATGGCGACCCCGGTACTGGAGGTCGCTCATCTCGAAAAGGTATACGGAGCGCTGGGCAACGTGACCCGCGCGCTCAACGACGTCAGCTTTACCGTCAACCGCGGCGAATTCGTCGGCATCATGGGCGCTTCGGGCTCGGGCAAGTCGACGTTGCTCAACTGCGTGTCGACCATCGATAGCGCCACGAGCGGCACGATCCGCATCAACGGGCAGGACGTAACACGCATGAAGCAGGCTAAGCTTTCGCAGTTCCGCCGCGAGGAGCTCGGCTTTATCTTCCAGGACTCCAACCTGCTCGATACGCTCACGGCACGCGAGAACATCGCCCTGCCGCTCACCATCGCCCGCACAAACTCGGCAGAGATCTCGACCCGCGTGCAGGATGTGGCAGCGCGCCTGTCCATCAGTCAGGTGCTCGACAAGTATCCCTACCAAATGTCCGGCGGCCAGCAGCAGCGCGTCGCCGCGGCTCGCGCGCTCGTCACCGACCCCACCATGATCATGGCCGACGAGCCCACCGGCGCTCTCGATTCCAAGAGCGCTCGCCTGCTGCTCGAGAGCCTGGAGGCCCTTAACCGCCGCCTACGCGCTACCGTGCTCATGGTCACGCACGATAGCTTTGCCGCCAGCTACACGAGCCGTGTGCTGTTTATCCGCGACGGCAAGATCTTCACCGAGCTGCGCCGCGGCGACACCGACCGCCGAGAGTTCTTCGACCGCATTATGGAGGTCGTTGCCATGATGGGCGGTGAGGGCTCCGATGCTCTGTAAACTCGCTTGGGGCAACGTCCGCCGCGCCGGCCGCGACTACCTCGTCTACCTTTTGACGCTCACCCTGGGCGTCACGGTCTTCTATGCCTTTAACACCATTTCGATGCAGGTCGACATCGCCGGCATCGATGAAGAGGGCTTGGCGCAGGTAATGGGCAGCATGCTCGGCGACCTGACGTACTTTTTGGCCGGTGTCATGGCCTTTTTGATGGTGTATGCTAATAACTTCATCATGAAACGCCGCAAGAAGGAGTTTGGCCTGTACCAGGTGCTCGGCATGGGGCGCGGGCGCGTCGCCACGATTATGGCGCTCGAGACGGTGATCGTTTCGGTCGTGGCCTTTGTCGCCGGCATTGTGCTGGGTGTGGGACTCTCCCAGCTCATGACGTTCTTTACGGCCTCGCTCTTTAAGACACAGATCGCCAATTTCCACTTCTTTTTCTCGGTGCATGCGTTCAACCTGACCCTTGCTTGCATGCTCGTAATGTTTGTGCTCACGCTACTGCTGAACCTTCGCGCCGTGCGTCGTACCAAACTCATCGAGCTTATGGGTGCCGAGCGTCGCAACGAGAGCATCAAGACCTGTCTCTTATACACATCTGACGCTGCCGACGAATAGCCTTGTGTA
>CABSNX010000238.1 GCA_902479205.1 uncultured Collinsella sp.
ATACTGATCGGTCTCGTGGGCTCGGAGATGTGTATGAGAGACAGCCCGAGGAGGCCGTTCCCATGGCCTGGTGCGACCGCTGCTCCCACTGGGACACCGACCACGCCGAGAGCGGCTGGGGCTGGTGCCTTGAGTTCGGCTATTGGACGGAACCCGAGTACACGGACGAGTGCGGCAGCTTCGACGGCGAGCCGCCCGAGATGGATGACGACCCCGCATGGGACGAAATACGAGAGGAAGGAACGACCTATGACCGATAAAGACCCCAAGGACATGACCGCATCGGAGTTGGTGCGATGGGCCACGAACGGCGAGCCGTACAACGGAGTAGACGGGAACAGCTGGACATACCCGACGGAGAAGATTAAGGCGCTCGTAGAGGACGTGACCGGGGAATGGCCAAGCGACCACGAGGCATTCTCTATCATCGCCGACAAGATCGACGCCGAGCTTGCCGAGGCCCGGAAGGATGCAATTCGCGAGTCCAGGAAGCCCATGTGGTGGTTCCGTAATGCGATCAAGTGCGGATATGACTGGCCCGAGCCGCGAGACGGCGAGAAGTTCCGAGACTACCTGCACCGCTGCTTCTTGCCGCGCCCCCGCTTCGAGGACGGGGAGGTTGTTGGCGTCCGCGAGTACGAGGACATCCAGGGATACTGCGTCTACGACGACGGCGAGTTCTTCGTAACCACGCCGAACCGATCAATCGACTACGCGGCAGGCGAGCGCGTGGAGCGCCCCGCCCCCGAGGTGCTGGGAGCCGACGGAAAACCCATCGTGAAGGACGAGACGGTGTACCGGACAGATGCGCCGATCACCGAGGCGGTGGTCGTCGATTTTCGCAAATACGACGACGGGAGCATCGACGTCGTGTGCAGCGAGAAGGGCGGGAAGGTCACGGCCTTCTACAGCCCGTCGCTTCTCACCCACACCCCTCCCGACACCCAGCAGCGCATCGACGATGACGCCACGCTGCCGCCGCGCGAGTACTACAACGCGCACATAGGCCACGACGTGGGCCTGAGGGACGACGAAGAGTTGACCGTGGCCATGGTGCTCGACCTGCTGCGCCGACAGCGCGAGCTGGACAAGCGGACGGGAGGCGAGTAGTTATGTGCGAGTACTGCGAGGGCGTCGAGGGAAAGCCCCTGGCGTCTGGAACCTACTTCGTGGCGGTTATCGAGCCGTACCACTGCCGCATGCGATTCGATCACTGCTGCGAGTTCTGCGGCGCGTGGCTCAAGGACTACGTGCCCGTTAACCACTGCCCCAAGTGCGGGCGCGACCTGAGAGGGGGCGGGAAATGACTAGGCTCTACATCTCCGGCCCTGTGACGGGCAAGCTGGGCGGCAACCATATCATCTTCATCGAAGCATATGCCCTCCTCCTTGATGCTGGCTACGTTCCGTTCGACCCGCACGATCTGGTTAATCCGGACGATACCCACAAGACCGCGATGCTGCTGTGCGTCAACGAGCTTACCACGCGCACGCAGAAGCTGGGCGTCAGGTACCCCGTGCCCTACTACGACGGCGTGGCCCTCCTTCCCGGCTGGGAGCAGTCGGAGGGAGCTCGCCTGGAAAAGGCCGTTGCCGAGGCGTGCGGCATCGAGGTGAAGACCGTGGACGAGTGGATGGAGGAGGCGCGATGAGGCTAAGGTGCATCAGCGCAGGCAGGTTCGCAGACGCTACAAACAACGGCAACCTTGTCTTTGTCGAAGTCGGCGAGGTGTGGGAGCGCGTCCCCTACATCTCCATCAGCGGATCGCCATACGCAAGGCTCAACAGGGAAGGCCGTAGCATCCTCCTGTGCGAGAGCCTTCTGGGTGAGTTCTTCGAGGAGGTGGCCGAATGATCGATGCAAAGCGCGGGGACGAGCGCATCATGCGCGTCACCGAGATCGACGGAGAGCGCGCCTCGTGGGTGTGCGAGGGCGAGCTGGTGCGCTGCGAGAGCTGCGTCAACTGGGACGCGATGGACGACCTCTATCCGCCCGATTACTGCCCCGTGGTGCGCAAGTACACGCGCCCGAGCGACTGGTGCTGCTGGGGCGCGGGGAAAGGAGAGTCAGATGAGCGATGAGCTTAAGCCGTGCCCGTTCTGCGGCGGGAAGCCGACCTTCGTCCACGCGACGAGCGAGGACATCGGCGACGGCTACGTGTGCAGGACGCTCGCCGTCATCTCGTGCGACCACTGCATGTTCGACATGACCGGCGAGACGGACGAGAAGGCCGCAGCCGCCTGGAACGCCCGCGCCGCCGTCACCGACGAGCAGTTCGCCATAGCCGTCCACGACGGAGAGGCATGGCAGCGGGTGCGGGAGTGCAGGAACATAGGGTGCGAGACCGGCGATGATTTCAAGTGCTCCGCGTGCGGTGAGGCCTACAACGAGTCGGACGACATGGCCATGCCGGCATCGCGGATCGACTGGTGCTTCTCCTGCGGCGCGAAGGTGGTGGGGTAGATGGGAGCCAGGGGGCGTAAAAAGGGAAGCGTCAGCCGCTCGACGCTGAGAGGAGCGCCGCTGCGCCCGGAGTGCTACGGGGCGAGCACGACGACCAACGAGGACGGCCCCGACGACTGGCGCACCTACTGCCTCGGCATCTACAAGGACGGGATACCCTATGTGATGGACAGGGAGTGCCTGAGGTGCGGAGCATACGCCGACAACGCGACGCCGCTGCCGCGAACGGAGGCCCCGTGCTAGCCCGCGCCGCCTTGGCGGCTGTGCTGGTGCCCCTGGGGCTGGTGTGCTGGGTGAGCCTGGGCGAGGTTAGGAGGACGCTGTGAGCCGAAGGCAGAAGCGTATGTTCGTGGACGGGACGCTCGTCGGCTCCGTCCAGGCGGCGGCCGCCCTGCTGGGTATCGACCGCACCACGCTGTGGCACCTGGTCAAGCGCGGAG
>CABSNX010000239.1 GCA_902479205.1 uncultured Collinsella sp.
GGGTTCAGGCTGCGGGGTGGGCTCGGGTTCGGCCGCATCTCCAGAGCTGATTACCACATTACGGGCGACCTCGTCGGAAGTTCTAATGTCCTGGATGACAGACGACCCGGGAACGCCGATGACACGCCCACTTCCAACGGTGTCGCGCACGGTACCTCCGTCGGGAATCGCAATCTTTAACCCTCCCTCAAGTTTGATATAGGGGGCCCTGAAGGACCCCATATTGACGGCATAGACTGCCGCCGTCGAGCCCGACGCCACAACATTTGATTGAAAGAAGCTAATTCGAGGGGTAGCCGACGGGGAGCCAGACTGTGAAAAAATTCCATAGACATCTTTGCGATTTGCCCCTACAAGCTCATCAGTCCCGGCATCACCTTGAGCCGTGAGGTTCGAGTGACTGACGTGTATCCATGACGCCCCGTCTTGCACGCGTATCCAAACACCAGCCGAGATTTTTCCTGCGCTCCCTGTCGCGAGCGAAACATCCGCCCCGTTGGCAATCTTCAAATATGTTTCCGTCTTAATACCAAACGAATACAGAGCGACCGACATGCCCCCTGCATTACCCGCCGTCGCATTTAATTTAGCGTTGTCCACCATGATACAGCCACCATGTTTGGCGCTGTAGTCCGCCTCTTCGGCCTGTGCACCCTCGATGGCAGAATGCCTGGGAGGAACATTTTCGGCAAGGACTGCAAAGACATCGGCGTTCGACTTTGCCTCGACATGGACGTCAGCACCATTCTTTATGGCTATGTCGCCCGCTGCCGCATGGATACCAATGGATTCATATGCTCCGCCCGTGGCTGTCACGTTAACGTCAGCGCCATCAATGGTCACATCGCCGCCGGTCCTGCCGTCTCCCGACGCCGTAATCACATCGTTCTGGGCTGTCGCATTCAGGGTGCCGTCGCCGGCAATGGCAAGGTTACCGTTCTTAACAGCAATGGCGCTCTGCCCGGCGTCGGCCGTGACGGTGTTGGTGCCCGTCACGCCGATGGTGAGGTTGCCCTTGGCGCCGATGGAGCCGCCGTCGTAGCCGTTGAGCTTCATGTCGTTAGCGCCATCCCAGGACCAGGTTCCCGCCTCGTCGCCGGCAGCGGTGCCCGCGTCGTACTGCGTGCCGCCCACGTTGACCCAGTCGGCGGCGAGCGCCACGCTCGGCAGCAGCAGCTGGCCGGCCATGAGCGCGCAAGCCCCCGCGCAGGCAAGCTTGGCGCCCACGCGGCGCCACGTTCCGCGGGAGAGCGCGCACGAGCAGCCGTGGTCGATTGGGTTGTCATGGATTTGCTTTCGCATATGAGCCTCCTTGTCGTAAGGGGTGCTTCTGTAACACCATGTTACGGGAAGATATCCGGATCCCGGGGCACAAATTCTCATGTGGCGCGCCTGCCAGCGCAAAAGGCAACGAGCATGCGATTGCCAAGCGCCCCCGAAAGGCCCACCCTCACCGTCATGGTCTACAATCGAGGACACGATTATTCCGTCCACCCAAAGGACCGTCCTTGAACCTGAGCAAGCCTAAAATCAACGCGCTTTTGGCACTTGCGCTCTTTACCTTTGTCTTTCTTGCCGCCGAGTTTCGATTCGACATTAATGTCGGGCTGCTCACCGGTGCCGAGCGTGTTGTGATTGCGCAGGGCTTCATCCTCGGCGCCAGCGTGATCGGCTTTATCGGATATGCGCCGCTGCTCGGGCTCGCACAGCGCAAAGGCCACTCGCTGGCAGCCGTCAACGCCGGCGCCGTCCCTATCGTCATCGTGGGCCTGACCCAAATTCAGTTCCCTACGGCCCCGCTTGTGCTCGAAATTCTGGGCTGCGTGGGGTTCTTTGGACTCGGCCTGCTGGGCGCCGCCACTCACCACGCCTTTTCGTTGGCATTCCAGGATGATCCCAAGCTCGCCACCGGTGCGGGAGCGGCCTATGCCGCGGGCATCCTGATGCAGTTCGCCGTCAACCTGCTCAATTGCGGCGGTATCGCAGAGCTCATCGTCCTTGGCGCAGCGACTATCGCCATATCCGCCCTCAGCGTCGTTCCCCAAAAGGCTGCCGAGAGTTCCAGCCCCGCCATCAATCCCTTTGCCGAGCCCTCGCACGCCCTCGCCAAGCAGGCGTGCTGGAGTATCGCGCTCGTCGTGATTCTCGCCTGCCTGTTCTCGACGCTCGATAACGTCGTCACGTTCTCCAACGCCCACGGCACCATCGCCGTACAGACCTGGCCGCGCCTCTTTTTGGCGGCGAGCGGTCTCGTCGCCGGTATCGTCTTTGATCTTGCCGAGCGTCGCTACATGGGTCTCGTCATGCTCGGCGTCACGGTACTTTCCACCATCTCGATCTTGGCTGTGGAAGCCGGCGCCGATCCCAACCTGGGCCTTGTCGTCTTTTACCTGAGCTCGGGCTTTTTTGTCACGTTCTTTACTGCCACCTTTACACAGCTGGCACCGCGCATGCATACGCCCGCACTGTGGGCTGGCATGGGCCGCGCAGCCAACAACGTGTGCGCGTTCACTACGTCGGGTATCTCGCTGGCACTTGTGACCTCGGGCAATGTCGCCATCATCATGATCGGCGCGCTCATGCTGCTTGTGGCGGC
This sequence comes from uncultured Collinsella sp., assembly GCA_902479205.1. Classification (GTDB taxonomy): domain Bacteria; phylum Actinomycetota; class Coriobacteriia; order Coriobacteriales; family Coriobacteriaceae; genus Collinsella. The sequence goes on from CABSNX010000239.1 coordinate 2,597, forward strand.
AAGTGTGGCGTTTGTAGCTGCGGGCCTGTTCCGCCTGCCCCAAACCGAGCAGGAGCGCGAGCGCGAGCAGCTGGCAGAAGAAGCACTCGCCGCCCCCACCATCGAGGAGCAACGCCAGGCCTTCATCGCCAACCACGCTCTCACCCCGCGCGAAGTCGACGTGCTCATAGCCGTGACCCAGGATGAACGCCCGCTCAAGCAGATCGCCGAGGAGCTCGGCATCTCGATGCGCATGGTACAGCGCCACCTGAGCTCTATCTACCAAAAGATCGACACGCAGACGCGCGCCGGTCTC
>CABSNX010000240.1 GCA_902479205.1 uncultured Collinsella sp.
GCGTTGAGCTGCAGAGCTTCCGTCTGCCGCAAGAGCAGATCGATGCCGCGCTCGAAGGCCTCGACCCGGCTTTTGTCGCCGCGCTCGAGAAGGCTGCGCGCCAGATTCGCGAATTCCACCAGCGCGAGGTCGAGCAGAGCTGGTTTACCACGCGTGCGGACGGCACGATGCTCGGCGTTAAGGTGACCCCGCTCGCGGCGGCCGGCATCTACGTGCCGGGCGGTCGCGCGCAGTATCCCTCCACGGTGCTCATGAATGCCATTCCCGCCAAGGTCGCCGGCGTCAAGCGCGTGGTTATGGTGACTCCGCCGCAAAAAGACGGCCTGATCAGCCCCTACACGCTCGCCGCGGCAAAGCTCGGCGGCGTGGACGAAATCTATATGGTGGGCGGCGCTCAGGCCGTGGCCGCGCTGGCGTACGGTACCGAGACCATTCCGCGCGTCGATAAAATCACCGGTCCGGGCAACGCCTTTGTCGCCGCGGCCAAGCAGATCGTCTCCGGCGACGTGGGAATCGATATGGTCGCTGGCCCCTCCGAGGTCTGTGTGCTGGCCGATGCCACGGCCAAGCCCATGGTGGTCGCGGCCGACCTGATGGCCCAGGCCGAGCACGATCCGCTGGCAGCCTGCTATCTGGTGACCTGCGACGAGCAGTTTGCGCGCGAGGTTGAGGCGGGTATCGACATCCTGGTGGCGCAGTCCCCGCGTGCCGAGATCACGCGCGCCTCACTCGATAACGAGGGCACCATCGTGGTGGCCGCCGACATGGCTGCCGCCGTCGAGGCAGTGAACACCGTGGCGCCCGAGCACCTGGAGCTGCACTGCAAGGATGCGATGGGCCTGCTTGGCGGCATTCGCAACGCCGGCGCCATCTTTGTGGGCGCTTGGAGTTCCGAACCGCTTGGCGATTACGTTGCCGGCCCCAACCACACGCTGCCAACCGGCGGTACGGCCATGTTCTCCAACCCGCTTTCGGTCGAAGAGTTCGTTAAGCGCTCGAGCGTCATTTGCTATACACCCGAGGGCCTGCTCTCCGACGCTCCCGCGACACAGCGCCTGGCCGAGGCCGAAGGACTGTGGGCGCACGCGCTATCCGCCGCGCTGCGTCGCCGCGTGCTGGAGCAGGGCGAGGATGCCGTGAGTGCCGAGTCGTTGGCCGCGGCCGACCTGACCAAGGTCGCCTGGCCGGGCGACGCCGTGGCGACGGTTGCCGAGGGTGTGGACCTGGTGGCTGCAAGTGCGGATGGCGCTGGTCCGACTGGCGAGGAGGCCTAAAATGGCTGAACTCACGCCCCACATGAAGGAGCTCGTCCAGCCCTACTTGGCCGGCATTGAGCCCTACGATCCCAACTTTACGCCCACGCGCATCAACCTTTCGGCCAACGAGAACACCTATCCCGTGCCGGCCGGCGTGCGCGAGGCAATCGACGCCGCCCTGGCTGCCACGCCGCTCAACCGCTATCCCGACCCCATGTCCAACGACCTGCGCGATGAGCTTGCTGCCTGGCATGGCGTGACGCGCGAGAACATCTGCGTGGGAAACGGCGGCGACGAGCTGCTCTATAACTATCTGCTGGCGTTTGGCGGCGCGGGGAGGACTCTACTCAACTGCCCACCGTGCTTTAGCGAGTACGCGTTCTTTGCGTCGCTCTGCCAGACCGAGGTGCGCGACGTGTGGCGCGACCCCGCGACCTTTGAGCTCGACCAGGCTGCCGTGCTTGCAGCCGCACCCGAGTGCAACCTGGCCATCGTGACCTCGCCCAACAATCCCACGGGCGACGTGGCTCCGCTCAATTTTGTCGCGGCCCTGTGCGATGCCTGCCCCGGCATGGTCATGGTCGACGAGGCCTACGTTGAGTTTGCCGACGATTCGTTTGGCGCAGCCACCACGGCGCAAGGGCTTATCGCCGAGCATCCAAACCTGGTGATTCTGCATACGCTGTCCAAGGCGTTTGGCGCCGCCGGCACGCGTTTGGGCTACGTGATCGCGGCACCCGAGGTCATCGAGGTGTTCACGGCGATTCGCCAGATTTATTCGGTCAACGTGCTGAGCCAGGCAGCAGCACTTGCCTGCGTGCGTGCCCGTGATGCGTACGCGCCCGTGGTGGCACAGGTCGCATCCGAGCGCGAGCGCGAGCTGTGCGCCCTGCGCGCGATGGCTGCCGAGGACCTGCCCGTGGAGGCATGGCCGAGCGCGGCGAATTTTGTGCTCGTGCGCACGCCGCATGCCACGCGCGTGCGCGAGCGCCTGCGCGACGAGTATTCGATTTTGGTGCGCGACTTTAGCTACGCGCCGGGGCTTGCGGACTGTCTGCGCATTACCGTGGGTACCCCGCAGGAAAACGATGAGGTGCTGGCTGCGTTTGCCGCGCTGGTGAAGGAGGAGATGTAGATGGGGCGTTATGCCGAGGTGACCCGCAAGACGGGGGAGACCGACATCGTCGTAAAGCTTGACCTTGACGGAAGCGGCGTGTGCGATATCTCGACCGGCGTGCCGTTTTTCGACCACATGCTCAACGCCTTTGGCCGCCATGGCCTGTTCGATTTGACGGTACATGCGGTAGGCGACGTTGAGGTCGACGCGCACCACACCGTCGAGGACACGGGTATTGTGCTGGGCGAGGCGTTTTGCCAAGCGCTGGGCGACAAGGCGGGCATTACGCGCTTTGCCGACGCGGCGATTGCCATGGACGAGACGCTCGTGATGGCCGCCGTGGATATCTCGGGCCGTGGCCAGGCCTATTGCGAGCTGCCCGTGCCGACCGAGCGCGTGGGCAGCTTTGATACCGAGCTGGCCGTCGAGTTCTTCTACGCCTTTGCGCGCGATGCCAAGCTCACGCTGCACGTGCGCGAGCTGGCGGGCGGCAACTCGCATCACATTATCGCTGT
>CABSNX010000241.1 GCA_902479205.1 uncultured Collinsella sp.
ATACTCGACAGCAGCGTGACGCTCGCGGTGCTCGAGCCCACGCTCGTGAGCAGCGTTGACCACGGCACGCGCCACCGGATGCGGGAAATGCTCCTCCAAGCAAGCAGAAAGGCGCAGGACCTCGTCCTCGCTCCAACCATCGGTCGTCAGCACGCAAGCTAGGCGCGGCTGCGCCTCGGTGAGCGTGCCAGTCTTATCAAAGACAATGGTATCGGCCTTAGCAAACGACTCAAAGTACTTGGCGCCCTTGACCATGACGCCCATCTTGGCAGCATCGCTCATAGCGGTCATGACGGCGACGGAGCCCGTAAGCTTAAGTGCGCACGAGTAGTCGACCATCAGTGCCGCTGAGGTCTTGATGAGGCTGCGGGTGGTAAGCGCAACCAGGCCCGCGAGCAGGAAGTTCCACGGAACGATCTTGTTGGCGAGGTCTTCCATGTGCGACTGGCCCTCGGACTTGAGCGAGTCGGCCGTCTGCACGAGCGAGACGATCGAACGCAACTTGGTCTGCGCCGTGTTGGCGCGCACGCGCACCAAGATGCTGCCGTCTTCCACGACGGTGCCGGCGAACACGTCGTCGCCCACGCTGCGCTCGACGGCCAGCGGCTCGCCGGTCAGGGTCGCTTGGTTGACCATAGCGCTCCCCTGCTCGACAACACCGTCGATGCAAATGGACATGCCAGTGCGCACGGCGACCAGATCGCCGGGCTCAAGCTCGGTGGCGGCAACGCTTACCTCGGTGTCACCGACCACTTTTTGCGCCTTGTCGGGCACATCGAGCAGCGAGTTGATGAGCTCGTTTTCGCTCATGGCGCGGGTGTAATCCTCGAGCAGCTCGCCCACGTTGAGCAGGAACATCGTCTGGCCCGCGGTGTCGACGTCGCGCTTGACGAACGAGATGCCGATGGCCGACGCATCGAGCACGGGGACGGTCAGGCGCGGCTGCGCCAGCTCATGAAGGGCAGCGCGCAAAAATGTCATGTAACCGGCCACAACAAACACCGCACGCAGAGGCGTCGGCAAGAACCAGCGGCGCGCGTAGTGGACGCCGATAAGTGTGGCAAGATCCATGACGAGTTTGTGCCTGCGTGGCTCAAGCTGCATCACGTAACCCGTCTTTGCATCGGCAATGGCCTGAGCGTCGAGCGCACCCAAGGCGTCGAGCACGCCCGCACGACACCGCTCGTCATATTCGAGCGCCATCTGGCCAATACGGCCATAAACGCGCACTTTGCGCACGCCGTCGATATCGCCGCTGAGCTTAAGAAGTGCATCGAGATCGCTCTCTGGCACAGGACCCGCCAATTGAAGACGGGTCCTGCCGGGGATCTCGCTAATAATCGAGAATCTCATAGTTTGTGCCTGGGAGCGTTACTCGGCTGCCTTGTCCGCAGCGGCCTCGCTCTGGGTGATGTAAGCCGCCTCGGCAACCATGTCGTCAACATTAGCCTTGGCCTGCTCGACCATGTCCTGATAGCCGTTCTTGATGCGCATGCCGCACGCAATGCCCTGCACGCAGGCATTCTTTACCGGAGCGCTGGTAAGCAGCTTGATGCCGGCCGTGCCAAGCAGAAAACCACCACCGACAAGCAGGGTATTGAACGTCGACTTCTTCATGTTGCTTCTCCCTTTTGCCGCTTTGGATGCGGCACGGTGCCTCAGCACTCGAGTAAACAAGTTTGCTCGAGCACACTTTTGGAAAATAGTTTAGTTTATCTAACTATTAAGGTCAACAAAGGTTAACTTTTTGGAAATCTTATGGTGCGGACCAGCCGGCTTCTGGCGATCCGCCCGCCGCGATGTACATCCGTGACGCCAAAGAGGGAGCCCTCCCCTCTCCAGCAAATTGAAGGTGAATGGTTTTCCGCGAAGTGAACGAGCAAAATTGGACCCCCGAAGCATCCGCATTTTTTCGCAGCAAAACCGCAGGAAACACTCGACAAAACCGCAGGAAACCGAGCCAAAAAAGTGTTGATGTTTCAGGGGTCCAAAATAGGTCGTTCACTTCGCGGAAAAGTATTCACCTTCGTTTTCAACATCCACAAAAAATGAGGGCGCCATCGGCGCCCTCATTCACCAAATTCCATTCAGCCCACCTGACCCGAACAGCCGAGTCGTCACAGAACCCGGGAGCCCCGGCAGGGCGGGCGCTTGCTCAAAATGAGTTCCCTTCAAAACAATGGGCGCGCCAACGGCGCGCCCATTCACTCTATTCCATTCAGCCTACCTGACCCGAACGGCCGAGTCGTCTGGCCGGGGAAGCCCCGAGTCGCCGGGGTGTTTGCTCCAAATGAGTTCCGCATGCAAAGAAGGCCACTGAATGTGGCCTTCGTCTTGCATAGGACTGTTTGAAATTTGGAGGAAATACCCCGGCGACTCGGGGCTTCCCCGGCCTCGCAACTACGAGAGCGACGTTCTCAGCAACTCGTTGAAGAGCTTCGGGTTGCCCTTGCCGCGGCTCGCCTTCATGCACTGACCCACCAAAAAGCCGATGACCTTCTGGTTGCCGTCACGATACTGCTGCGCCTGATCGGCACAGCTAGCCAGCACCTCGTCCACGATCGGCTGCAGCGCGCCGGCATCGCTCACCTGACGCATACCGCGCTCGTCGACGATCTTGTTGGGATCGTCGCCGATCTGGGCCATGGCCTCAAAGACCTCGTGCGCCTGGTTGGAGCTGATGGCATCGGTCGCCAGCAGCTTGGCAAGAGCTGCCACCTGAGCCGGCGCAATGCCGGACTCGGCGAGCGATACGCCTGCGCCCTTAAGGTAGGCGATCATCTCGTTGACCAGCAAGTTCGCGACCGTCTGAGCCTCCTTGCCGGCCATACCGGCAGCGGCGGCCTCAAAGAACTCGGCAAACTCCGGGTCGCCGGCAATCTGC
>CABSNX010000242.1 GCA_902479205.1 uncultured Collinsella sp.
GTTGCCCATGGTGCGCCACATTTGGAAGATGCAGACGCGCGCCAGGAAAAAGAAGCCGTTATCGACCAACTGCACGGCAGCATCCGCCAGCTGGTTGGTCACGGCGGGCACGGGAGGCAGCTCGAGCCCGGCTTTACGGATGGTCTCAACCGCATCCTCGAACGTCGGCGGCTCATTGACGCCCATCTCGTTCATAAGGCCCTGCATTTCCTCCAACGCGCTGCTACCCGACTCCTCGCCGCGCGGCACGAGGCGGTAGCACGCCAACGCGAGCTCGAGCTGGTCGCAGTTCCAATAGGCAAACGCCAGACGATAGAACAGATAACCGATTGAGGGGCGGTCGCTGGCAATGCGCAGGCCGTGTCGCGCCACCTCGATAATCTCGTCAAAGCGCTCCAGGCGCGCCAGCACGTTGATGAGCGCAAAGTGCGATTGCATGGACGAGCGAGCCAGATCGTAAAGACGACGCACCTCGGGCAATGCCCGTTCAAAATCCTCCTGCTCGGCGTAAAAGCTGCAGATCTCGTGCTGAGCAAAGTAGAGCGCGTCGGGAGCGCGCAGGATGCGCACCGAGCGATCTTCCTCCATTACCGGCAGCACCATACGCACCAGCTGGTTGTCGCAAAACTGCGTCTGGACCGGACCCGTTGCCAAAAGCTCGGCAACGGCGCACTTAGCCTCCAACTCCTCAACAAGACGGGAGAAGCCCTCAAACGCGCTTGCACGGTCAACTTTTGCCTGCTCGCGCAACTCGACGACGCGCGCCACATACGGGTCATCGTCCATCTCCATGACCTCGAGCTCATCAGCCGTATCGGCAAGCAGCAGGTCGCGCAACGCCGGCGGCAGCGAACGGTGGTCGTCACGCGGGCGAGCGTGAACCTCTGCAGGCTCAATCGCATCCGGCGCGTCCGACTCATATGCCTCAAGCATGCGCTTGCACGGCATATCGTCCATATCCATGCTCTCAAGATCCTTGGCGACAGGCACGCAATTGGCCAGATAGGCCGCACGCCCAAAGGAATATGTTGCAATGACGCGCTCGCCCTGCTCGCCGTCGGGAGCCGCAATCTGAACATAGCAGCGCGCAATGCAGGCACCTGCGGCAAAGCAAGCCGCTGCCAGCGTAAGCGCCACGCGCGCGTCGTGCTCCGCGGCCCAAATCACACGCGCGTTCTCGTCCAACTCGCGCCAGACATCCTCCCGGGCGTCGTATTCACGTTGTGGCATGGCATCCACGACAGAGTGCCCAAACCGAACGAGCATAATCCCCTCGGCAACGTTTGCCCGATAGGTATAGTCGAGCCGTGTGACCACGTTGAGCGCCTCGACGATACGCGCGAAGCGGGTGCGCACGTCCCACTCACCGCCCGGCTGGCAAGCCACCGTTCCCGGTTTGTCCCACGGGTTGTCGCTCGAGGCCGTATCGAGCAGTCGGGGAACATCGTTGGTCGTCTTGGCGATATGCCACGCGTCAAAGAGCGCGCAGCCCTCAAGGCTCGGTGAGGATGCCGCGGGGACCAATCCGGCCCCGATGCGCTCAAGGATGCCGGAGAGGCGGTTGAGACGGCACTCGATGGCAAGCAGCATGTCAATCTCGTCCTGGTCCAGCAGGCTACGATCAAAATTGAGATAGAACAGCTTTGAGCGGTCGATGCGCGCTAGGCTCATTTCGGACTTGGCAGCAATGGTGCGCAGGCGGGGCAAGTCGATCTCGCTCATCAGGGCGGCGGCATAACGCTCGATACCGCTCGGATTCTCGGCATGGTCAACACGGTAAAGCAGCGTCTCGATAGCATCGGGGAGCGGTGCCGTGTCAAAGCCCAAAAACACCTCGACCGGCTCGGGCAACTTTACGAGTTTGATCTTGTCGACAACGTTTTGCATGCCTGCATCGAGACCGTCGACACCCGCCGTGTTCGCAATAGCGCTTTCGGAGTTGGCAAATATCACGTAGCGCAAGAACATCGAGGCCATGAACTCGCCGAAAGGAAGGGCGCGGGTCGAATTCCATGTCTCGTGGTCGGACTGCTCGCGCATGGGGCCTTCGGGAGAGCCGGCAGTTCGCGCACACGCGCGCATTGCACCGTTAGCTTCCCTCACCATAATCTCGCCAATACTGGAATCGGACTCGTGAAGGACCAGCTCCATGTCAGGGTCCTCGGGCAACGGTACTTCCCGAACAGGACGATCAACCTTATAAACCTTGCCCGACACGCTCACGTAGCCCAAGAGCGATATGTGAGTTTTGCCGACGAATTCGACGACATAGCACGACTCTTTGGGGTCCTCGCCAAAGACTTTCCAGACAACACCATATGAGCGCCCCGCAGGCTGCTCTGGCATCGATGGAAAACGCTTTTTGGGGTCGAGAAACCTGAGCTTGTATGTCGGACGCTCTGCCACGAAATATCACCCTGATCAGTCGTTGAAAGAAGGAGTGGTCGCGGATGGGCCGCGACACCTACTCGGAATCTTACACGAGTCGATAAGAAATAGTCCGCTTCACGCTCGCGCCTCGACCGAGGTTCGAATCCATGGGATGCCGGCGTAAAAGAAAAGCCCCCGCTGCCGGAGGCTTCAAGTTCAAATGGTGCGGCGTATAGGATTCCGCGCATCCGCTTCGCGGATCCGCACCGGCTTCGCCCGCCTGCCGGCGCGCTCGCCCGCTCGCTACGGACGCTCCGCGTCCGCTTCACGCTCGCGCCTCGACCGAGGTTCGAATCCATGCGGTGTTGCCATAAAAGAAAAGCCCCCGTTGCCGGAGGCTTCAAGTTCGATTGGTGCGGCGTATAGGATTCGAACCTATGACGTTCTGATTCGTAGTCAGACCCTCTATCCAGCTGAGGTAACGCCGC
>CABSNX010000243.1 GCA_902479205.1 uncultured Collinsella sp.
CGAGATACTGATCGGTCTCGTGGGCTCGGAGATGTGTATAAGAGACAGCAACGATACCGACTTCGACGGCATGGTGCGACGTGACCTCGAGTACATCGCCAAGCGCGGCGTGGCCACCGACCTGAAGATCGTGGTTCTCACGGTCGTCGAAATGATAACGGGGGGGGTGCCTGCTAGAGGCATCTCCCGAGATTTTTCCGATGGCGGGGTGTTAGCCCATGCCTAGAAAACCGACGGGGACCCTCTTCTACCGCATATGCAAGAGAACGTTCGACATAGCCTTCAGCGCCGGGTGCACCGCGGTGATGGCGATTCCCATGGCCTGTGTCTGCGCCGCAATCTGCGTGGAGTCACCGGGCTGCCCGGTCTACACGCAGGAGCGCGTGGGCAGGGGGGGGCCGGGTGATCCGCGTGCTTAAGCTTCGCAGCATGGTCCCTGATGCCGGTGATGTTCAGAAGTACCTGAGCCCCGAGCAACTGCACCAGTGGGAGGTCGAGCGCAAGGTCGATAACGACCCACGCATCACAAAGGTGGGCAAGTTCATCCGAAAGTGCTCCATCGACGAGGTGCCGCAGTTCCTCAACGTGCTCAAGGGCGACCTGTCCGCAATCGGTCCGCGCCCCATCACGCGCGACGAGCTCGAACGGCACTTCTCCGACGAGGAGAAGGCGGAGCTGCTGAGCGTCACCCCGGGCATCACGGGCCTGTGGCAGGCCACCGACCGCAACGCCGCGACCTTCGAGAGCGGTCTGCGCCAGAAGATCGAGCTCCACTACGTGCGTAACCGCTGCTTCCGCATGGACTGGAAATGTTTCACGGGCACCTTCGGTGCCATGTTTGGTAAAAGGAGGACCGGGCGATGACGAAGGTTTCCCTTGTCATTCCGACCCTCGATGCCGAGAGCGATATCGAGGAACTGCTCCATCGCATATATCGTCAGACCCGACGTCCCGACGAGGTTATTGTCGTCGATTCGAGCTCTTCCGACCGTACGGTCGATATCGTCAAGTCGTTCGAGTGGGTCCGCTTAATCAGTATAGAGCGTTCTGAATTCGACCACGGTCTCACTCGCGATATGGCGCTCAGAGAGTCCTCTGGGGATATCGTCTGCTTCATGACGCAGGATGCTGTACCGGCAGACGATTTCTATATCGAGAACCTTATTGCTCCCATTCTTACTGATGACCGCGTGGCGGTTTCATCCGGGCGCCAGCTCCCCAAGGACGATGCGCGCAGGTTCGAGCGGCTTGTCCGTGAGTTCAATTACGGACCTGAATCCAACATTCGGACCAAGGCTGACATCGCGACCATGGGAATTAAGGCGTATTTCGCGACCGACGTGTGCTCGGCGTACCGCCGCAACGCGTACATCGAGCTCGGTGGTTTCGGAAAGACAAATATGAGCGAGGACATGCTGATGGCTGCGAAGGCACTCAGTGCTGGATATTCGGTTGCATATGCCGCGGATGCACGTGTCTATCACTCTCATAACCTCACTCCAGCCGAGCAGTATCGCCGCAACTACGCGATCGGTCGTTTCCTCGAGGCGAACAGGCAGATTGTTTCCTGCGCCTCCGAGGTCGGGGAGGGCGGAAGGCTCGTTAAGTCCGTCTCCCGCCAGCTTCTGCACGAGGGGAATATTCGGGAATTTGTCGCATTTGGCTTCGACTGCTGCGCTCGCCTTCTCGGAAACCGAGCCGGCCGCAGGGCCGCAAGAAAAGAAAGGCTATAGCCAATGAAAGGCATCATCCTCGCCGGCGGGTCCGGCACCCGCCTGTACCCGCTCACGCTCGTGACCTCCAAGCAGCTGCTGCCGGTCTACGACAAGCCCATGATCTACTACCCGCTGTCCACCCTCATGCTGGCGGGCATCCGGGACATCCTGGTCATCTCCACGCCGACCGACCTGCCCAACTTCGAGCGCCTGCTCGGGGACGGCTCGCGCTACGGCGTGAACCTGTCCTACGCCGAGCAGCCGAGCCCGGACGGCCTGGCGCAGGCCTTCACCATCGGCGAGGAGTTCATCGCCGGCGAGCCGTGCGCGCTGGTGCTGGGCGACAACATCTTCTACGGCAACGGCCTCAGCCGCCACCTGAAGAAGGCCGTCGAGAACGCGCAGTCGGGCCGCGCCACGGTCTTCGGCTACCACGTGGACGACCCCGAGCGCTTCGGCGTCGTGGAGTTCGACCGCGAGGGGAGGGCCGTCTCCATCGAGGAGAAGCCCGCCGAGCCCAAGAGCTCCTACGCCGTCACCGGCCTGTACTTCTACCCGGGCGACGTGGCCGCCAAGGCGCACGGGGTCCGGCCCTCCGCCCGCGGCGAGCTGGAGATCACCACGCTCAACCAGATGTACCTGGAGGAGGGGACGCTGTCGGTCGTCACCCTGGGCCGCGGCTACGCGTGGCTGGACACCGGTACCATGGAGTCGCTCCACGAGGCCGCGGAGTTCGTCCGCGCCGTCGAGCACTCCCAGGACCTGCCCGTGTCCGTGCCCGAGGAGATCGCCTGGGAGAACGGATGGATCACGACCGCCGAGCTCGAGGAGGCCGCGGAGGCCTATGGCAAGTCGGTCTACGGCCAGCACCTGAGGAAGGTCGCCGCCGGCGAGATCGTCAACAGCCCGCGCGAGTACTAATAGATTCATTGGGAGTTAGAAATATGTCTGAAGAGCTCCTCGAGCCCAGGAACATCATCGTCACGGGCGGCTGCGGCTTCATCGGCAGCAACTTCGTGCACTACGTGGTCGACAACCACCCCGGG
>CABSNX010000244.1 GCA_902479205.1 uncultured Collinsella sp.
ACTCAAGGGTGCCTTTATGGCCTCCCTCGGCACCAAGATTGCCGCGCTGCTCATCAAAAAGCAGATGCGCGAGATTAAGGCCAAGCTTTCGGGCGACGCCAAGGGCGGAGCGATCCTGCTGGGCCTGCGCGGCGTCGTGTTGATCGGCCACGGTGCCACGTCGGTCGAGGCCGTCAAGAACGGTACGCTTGCCGCGGCTCAGGCCGTGCGCGCCGGGCTTGTCCAGGACGTTGCCAATTCCATGGACGGTATCGTTTTGTAAGAGCCCCGTTACGTGGCTCAACCTGTACCGTGTGGGGTAGAATCGGAGCCGTATTGCAACGCGGCTCCGATTGCCGTGTTGTGTTGTGTTCCATGACATACGAGAGGAAGCGCTATGGACCGCTCCGAAATCTTCGATAAGATCGCCGAAGTCGCCGCTGACGTGCTGGGTGTCGATGTCGCCGACATTAGCGACGAGACCACTTTTGACGATCTCGATGCCGATTCGCTCGAGCGTCTGCAGCTGGTGACAGCCATCGAGGACGAGTTCGACCTCGAGATCGATGACGAGACCCTGCTGTCGCTCAACTCTGTCGCCGACGCCGTCGACGCTATCGAAAACGCCAAGGAGGCCTAAGTCTTGGCTTTGTCTGAACGACTCACGCGCGCCCAGGAGATCCTGGGCCATGAGTTCAATAACAAGGTGCTGCTGCGCGCGGCGCTCACGCATCCCTCGGCCGTCGAGGGCCAGCCGGTCTCTGCCAGCTATGAGCGCCTTGAGTTTTTGGGCGATTCCATTTTGGGCGCCGTGGTGGCCCGTTCGCTCTTTGAGTCCTATCCCGAGTTTGACGAGGGCAAGCTCACGCGTCTGAAGGTCTCCCTTGTCTCGGGCGCCACGCTGTCCGAGGTGTCGCACGAGCTAGGTATCGACGACATCATCATCTTTGGCGCCTCCGAGACCGGTACCGGCGCCCGCGGCCTGCACTCGGCGCTCGAGAACGTCTATGAGTCGCTCGTGGGCGCGCTGTACCTGGATGCTGGTTGGGATGCCGCAGCGGAGTTTATTCACCGCACGCTTAAGCCGCACCTGGCTTCCGAGCGCGCCGAGCACCCCGCGAACCCCAAGTCGTTCTTGCAGGAGTGCGTGCAGGCAGACGGCCACGAGCCTCCCGCGTATAAGCTGGTCGGCTCCGAGGGCCCCGCGCATGCGCCCACCTTTACCGCTGTGGTGCTCATCGACGGTATTCGCCAGGGCCGCGGTACCGGTTCCTCCAAGAAGGAGGCCGAGGGAGCCGCTGCGCTCGAGGCGCTCGACCGCATGGGCTATACCACCAACGGTGTGATTCTCAACAAGAAGCCTGTTTAAGCGAGGAACCGTGTATCTCAAGTCCCTCACGCTCAAAGGGTTCAAGTCGTTTGCCGACCGCGCCCATATGTCATTTGAGCCGGGCCTGACCGTCATCGTCGGTCCCAACGGCTCGGGAAAATCGAACATCTCCGACTCGATTCTGTGGGTCCTGGGCGAGCAGAGCGCCAAGCAGCTGCGCGGCCAGGCCATGGAGGACGTCATCTTCTCGGGTTCGTCGGCGCGCAAGCCGGTGGGCGTCGCCGAGGTAACGCTGGTGCTCGATAACTCGGACCATATGCTGCCCGTCGACTTTGACGAGGTCGCCATCACCCGTCGTATGTATCGCTCGGGCGAAAGCGAGTACCTCATCAACTCGAGCCCGTGCCGCCTGATGGACATTCAGGACATTCTGCACGATTCTGGCCTGGGCAAGGATACGCATTCCATCATCAGCCAGGGCAAGCTCGATGCCATTTTGCAGAGCCGCCCCGAGGAGCGCCGCGCCCTGATCGAGGAGGCTGCTGGCATCTCCAAGCACAAGCGCCGCAAGGAGCGTGCGCTCAAAAAGATTAAATCGATGGACGAGCACCTGACCCGTGCCCGCGATATCAATAAGGAGATCGCCCGTCAGCTGCGGCCGCTGGAGCGTCAGGTCGATCGCGCGCGCAAGTATAAAGAGCTGTCCTCGCGCGCGAACGAGCTTACGCAGATGCTGGCCGTCGACGAGCTTCGTTCGCTGCAGTCGCAGTGGAACGACCTGGAGAGCCGCTCCAAGGAGGGCGCTGCCGAGCTTGAGCTTGCGCAGTACCGCTTGGGCGAAAAGGAGCGTGAGCTCGAGAAGCTCCAGGTTATGCTCGAGGAAAAGGGCCTGTTTGTGGGCGATCTGGGCGAGCAGCGCCGCCATATGCAAGACGTGGTCGGCCGCATCAACTCCGATATGCGCCTACTCGAGGAAAAGGGCCACAACATGGTGTCGCGCCTGTCCGACATGCGCGGCCAGATCTCGAGCTCCGAGCATCAGCGCCGTCGCGTGGTCGAGGAGCTCGAGGATGCGCGTGCCCAGCTTGAGGAAGTGACCGGTGCGCACATGCAGGCCCAGGACGACGTTGACGCCGCCGGACCTGCCGCCGCCCAGCTTCACGAGCGTCGCGTTGCGCTCGACAATCAGATTTCGCAGCTTACGCGCGAGCAGCGCGATGTGCAGCGTGTGGCCGATAACGCCGCGCTCGAGCTTGCCAAGGTGAAGGACTCTTTGAGCAACGCCGAGGTCGAGGACAACATGTACGCCTCGCGCCTGGAGCAGATTGACGAGCAGCTCGAGGAGGTCACGGCCTCGCTCGAGAGCCGTCGCGACCGCGCTGAGGAGCTCGACGGCGCGCTTGATCAGGCCCGCCAGGCCCAGATCGATGCGCGTGAGGCCACCGAGGTC
>CABSNX010000245.1 GCA_902479205.1 uncultured Collinsella sp.
ATCCCCTACACCGAGCCCGCGCCCATCTCGCCTTACGAAGACGATGCCGCCTTCAACTACATCCATCGCTGCGTGTCGGGCGTCTATCCCGAGGCCGGCTTTGCTCCCTACGTGCAGAACTCCTGCACCGACTCGCGCGAGTTCAACGAGATCTGCGATCGCGTCTACCGCTTCTGCGGCTTTATCTACTCGGGCGAGGCGCGCAAGCTCATCCATGCCGCCAACGAACGCATCGGCGTCGACGTCTACAAGCGTGGCATCGAATTCTATGTGGCGTTTCTCGCCAACCTTGAACAACTGTAGGACGGGAGGGTCGATAGCGCCCCTCCCCGCTTTTACCGACCAGGAGAACCAGCATGACCCAACCAAATCTTAAGCGGGCGGCCCGGCTCGACACCAAGGCCGTCGCCCTCGCCTCCCTACCCTTTATGGGCATGATCAGCTTTTGGCAGGTCTACGACGGCATCGTTCCCAAGATGCTCACGGGGACCTTTGGCCTATCCAACTCGCTCACCGGCGCGATCATGGCCATCGATAATGTCTTTGGCCTGTTCCTGCTTCCGCTCTTTGGCATCCTCTCGGACCGTTGCACAAGCAAACTCGGGCGCCGAACGCCCTTTATCTTGGGCGGCTCCGCGGTGGCAATGCTCTCCGTCCCGCTCATCGCGATCGCCAACAACATGGGCAGCCTACCTCTGCTCATCGGCGCGATTATCCTCACGCTATTGGCAATATGCGCCTATCGCACCATGACGGTTGCCATCGTGGCCGATATTACGCCTCGCCCACTTCGAACCAAGGCGGACTCGATCGAAAAGATCGTCGGCTATGCGGGGACGGGTCTTATGCTCGTCGCCATCTCGGTCATGGTTCCCAAGGCCGACAAACCCGATTACCTTCCGCTCTTTATCTTGCAGGCCGCCTTTATTCTCGTCTCGGCCGTTGTCTACGGCATCTTTGTCCGTGAGCCCGCCCTTGTCGAAAAGATGCGCGAGAAATCGCTGTCCATGGGCATCGACGAGGATCAGATTGACAAAGATGACTCTCCCGAGGCCGGCGGTAAAGACCGCATTGCAGACGCCGGCGTACGCCGCTCCATCATCATGCTGCTCGCTGCAACGTTTTTCTACTACATGAGCTATAACGCCATGACCACCAATATCAGCCGTTATGCCGATATGTTCTACGGCATGGAGGGCGGTTCCTATGCCATCATCAATATCGTGACGATTGCAGGCGCGCTGCTAAGCTACGTACCCTTGGCAAATCTTTCGCTCAAAATCGGCCGTAAAAAGGTCGCCCTGGGCACCGCCGTCATCATGGTTTTATGCCCCGCGCTTCTTTGGCTGGCACCCGGTTTCTCGCCCGTGTTGTACGGCGTCTTTTTGTTGATGGGCGTTGCGCTGGGCGGCGTGGACCTGTGCGTGTACACGATGATTCTGGAGTGCTGCAGCTCCCAAAGCGTAGGCCGCTACTCTGGTTACTACTACACCGTGAGTATGGCGGCTCAGGTGGCGACACCGATTCTCTCCGGCATCGTTATGGACGTGGTGCCGTCGATGCTCTTTGCCTACATCACGGCAATGGGCATGTTTATGGCCGCGAGCATCGCCGCCGCCAAGCACGGCGATGCTATCTTGATCGACGAGGTCGCTCGCCGCGAGGCAGCCAAGTAGAAGCGCATGCCAATATTGAGCAATGGAGCCGGATGGGGGTATTTCCCATCCGGCTCCATTTTTGTTCCATCTTCAAGAGGCTCGTCGAAGCCTACCCCACCGTGACGGATTCCCCGGTAAAGGTACTGACCATCAACAGGACAAAGAACACCAGGTAGCTGACACTCAGCGGGTACGCAATGATCAGGAAGACGGCCCAGCCGACATTGGTTTTACCGCAGGCATGGCGTTGCTCGCGATTGCGGCAGAGCCAAATCGTCACGCCAATGGCCACGATCAGCAACACGAGTGCCGCTGCTGCCAACCCGGCAAGCGCAAACATAACGCCAATGCTCACAGCAATAACCGGGAGCAGCAGCAAGCCGCACCCGCACCCACCAGGACTATACACGGCAGTCTGTCGGCGTCGTCCCATCGTCACTCCAACCTCAACATCTTTGAGCACTACAATGCGATAGCCTGCTGGACAGGAACAATCTTATCCAGTTCCGGTTCGATGCGCCTCTTCTCCGCCTCGAGATCAAACGCTATCTGAGCGCGCAGCCAATAACCATCCGTCAGGCCAAAGTAACGGCAAAGGCGAAGGTCGGTGTCGGCCGTCACACGACGCCTTCCCAAGATAATCTGCCCAATGCGTTGAGCCGGAATCCCGGTCTCCTTAGCAAGGCGATATTGTGAAATGCCCGTAGGGGCAAGAAATTCCTCTTTGAGCAGCTCACCAGGAGTCACCGGCGGCAGCAAATCGGGCGCAGTCTCATCACTTGTGATAATCGACGATTTCGACATTCCAAGCCATCCCCTGTCTCCACTCAAAACAGACCCGATAGCGCTCATTACGACGCAACATAGTATCGCCTTACGTTAATAACGTCAAACGTTTCTATAGAGTTACATCTTTATTATATCGTACATTTGTTCGTATTTTCGAGAAGATACATCCCCGTCGACTAACCAAGCAAAAGCAATCGTCTGTAGACATCGAGTCCTTTGAGTAGGATTTCCTCGTCAAAGAGCATGGTATCAGTATGCAGGGCACTCGTGGCATAGGTGCTGTCTCTTATACACATCT
>CABSNX010000246.1 GCA_902479205.1 uncultured Collinsella sp.
GCAGCGTGGTGGAGATGAGGTCATCGGCGATGCCGTTGGCCATCTTGGCGATGATATTGGCCGTCGCGGGCGCCACGACAACCAGGTCGGGCTCCTGCGCGAGCGAAATGTGGTGGATGGGGTCGGAGGGATCGTCGAACAGGCCCACAGCGACCGGCTCGCCCGTAAGCGCGCGGAAGGTGAGCGGCCCCACAAACTCCGTAGCATGCTCGCTCATAACGACCTTGACGCGCGCGCCGCGCTTTTGCAGCAGGCGCACGATATTGCACGACTTATAGGCGGCGATCCCGCCGGTAATGCCCAGCAGGATCGTTTTTCCCTCAAGTTGCATTGAATTGTTGGGTGCCGCCGTCATCATTTAAGCTTCCTTGCTGGGAAGCACCAGCAAGCGGTGGCAATACGGGCAGTGCGTAATCTCACTACCGTCGTGGTTTAGGTCGCTCATGGACGATGCCTGCAGCGCGGTATGGCAGACCGTGGGGATGTTGCCCTGAATGGTCTCGACGGCCAGGCCGCGGAACTGCTTGAGCAGGCGCTCGTAATCGGTGAGCACGTCAGTCGGCAGCGTGGCAGCCAGCGCGGTGCGCTCCTTGGTGGCGGCGTCAATTTGAGCCTGGAGGTCGGCAGCCTTAGCACGAGCGGCCTTGGTATCTGCCTTCACGCCCTCCTCGAACTTAGCGATAATGGCCTGCGCGCGAGCCTCGCGGTCGAGCGCCTCCTTATGGGCGACAACGACATCCTTGCGGGTGTGCTCGATCTTGTCCAGTCGCTTCGCCAGGGTGGCAAGCTCATTCTCCAGGTCCTGCACCTCGCGGTAATCAGAGCCGTCGACGTGACGCTTCTTTGCAGCCTCGATGGCGTTGTTGGTCTGGATCTCGGTGGTGTTGAGGTCGTCGAGCTCAATATCCAGGTCCTTGCGTTGGGCGTAGAGCTTGGTCATCTCGGCCTTGAGCTTAACGTAGGTCTTGCGCTTGGAAGCGAGCTCCTTGAGCTCCGGCATATTGGCAAGTTCGCTCTTGTTGCGGGCGAGCTCCAAATCGATCTGTTGCAGCTTGAGTAGCGTAGCGCCGGCGCTCATAAGTTCTCTCCTTTTGTCACAGTCCACCATTGGCAAGGGTTCAGTATTTTAATCGCATGACGGGGGTCGACCCCGGCGTCAACTGCAGAGTTCATCAATATATCAACGAACGGCTCCTCGGAGCGGTCATGGCCGAGCAAAACCACTGGCAGCCCGCGCAAGGCAAGGTCTTGCGCTACGTGGTAGCCCGCCTCGCCCGTCACGATGACATCCGCACCGGCGGCGATGGCGAGCTCTCCAAAGTCGCCCAAGGAGCCGCCCAAAATGGCGATGGTGCGGCACGGGTGCTCGGCATCGCCCCACACGCGGGGGTCGCTTCCGAAGGCCGTGGCGGCGCGAGTGGCAAGGTCGCGCAGGCTGCAGGGGTCGTCGAGTGTCGTAAGGGCTCCCAGGCCGCAGGCCTCGGGGTCGTCCACATGCTCCAGTGAGCTCATGGGCTCAGCGCCCAGCAACTCACTCAGGCGAACGCGCGCCTCATACGAGCGGTCCAGGTTGGTGTGGAGCGAGATAATGCTCACCCCACAACGGGCCGCCTCGTAGAGCGCCGCACTGCACTGGGGACGTGTCGCGCTGGGCGGGCAAAATGCCTCGGGCGCCTTGATGTAGACGGGATGATGCGTGAGCAACACGTTGGCTCCGGCTGCCAAGGCGCGGTGCACGTTGGCCCTGGTGGCGTCAAGCGCGCAGGCAACGCCGCGGATCTCGTCGTCGGGGTCGCCAACGGATAAGCCTACGTGGTCCCAGGGTTCGGCGTCCGTCTTGGGATAGCGTGCCAGCAGTGCACGCTCGAGCTCGGAGACGATCATGCGGCACCTACGATCGAGAGCAGCGTCTGGGCAAAGTCGTCCAGATCGCTCGGATTCACGCGGTCATCGAAGGAAATGCGCAGTGCGCCCAGAGCCTGCTCGCGACCGATGCCCATCGCGCTCAAAACGTGGCTGGGGTCCATGCTGCCGCTCGAGCATGCCGAGCCTGCCGATACCTCAAAGCCGGCGGCGTCGAGCTTGATGATGAGCTCCTCGGAGTCCATGCCGTCAATGTAGATCGATACCATGCCGGGCAGACGGTCGGCATGCGCATAGTCGCCCATCGTGGCGTGAATGCGCGGATGGGCCGTAAGCGTGGCATAGAGCTTGTCGGAAAGGGCCTGCAGCTTCTCGCGCTCCTCGGCCACATTGGGCGTCAGCGTGCGGGCGGCAGCGGCAAAGGCCAACTGCGTGCGCAGGTCCTGCGTGCCGGCGCGACGACCGGCCTCCTGTCCGCCTCCAAAGATGCGGGGACGCAACGGCGTGCGGCTCTTAAGGTAGAGCGCGCCGGAGGCCACAGGGCCGCCAATCTTGTGCGCGGCTACGGTCATGGCGTCGACGCCCAGCTCGTACACATCGAGCGGAATATGCAGATAGCCCTGAATGGCATCGGCATGGAACAGGGCGCCCGCGGCGTGCGCGGCGGCAGCAAGCTCGCGGATGGGCTGCACCACACCGGTCTCGTTATTGGCGACCATAATGCTCACGAGCGCCACGTCGTTGCCCAACAAGTCGCTCAACGCGGCGGGTTCGATATAGCCCGCGCGGCAGGGCTGTACCAGGTCGACGGTAAAGCCCGCGGCTCGCAGCAGCGGGAGGTTGTCCAGGA
>CABSNX010000247.1 GCA_902479205.1 uncultured Collinsella sp.
ACACAAGGCTATTCGTCGGCAGCGTCAGATGTGTATAAGAGACAGGCCCGAGAGCGAGCGCAGCAAGTGGCGCCTAGACGACAACTCCATGGGTCTGGCCAAGAGCCGCTTTTGGTTGGCGACGCTCATGCAGATGACCTTCCCGGGTGTGCCCTCGATCTATTACGGCGACGAATACGGCTTGGAGGGCCTCACCGATCCGGGCAACCGCCGCACCCTGCCGACCAAGGACCAGCTCCACGACTTCGATACGCTGGCCATTGTTAAGAACGCGTCTGCCGTCCGCCGCGCGCTGCCGTTTATGGTCGACGGCGAGATCAAGGCCTTCGCGCTCAACGACGACGTCTTGGCCTACACCCGCACGGGCAAAAACGGCGAGGCCGCGACGGTTATCATCAACCGCAGCCTGCGCAATTCGCACTGCGTGACGATTCCGGCGCTCGGCGAATGCGCAAGCGACGTGATCAGCGGCCACGAGTGCGAGATCCACAACGGCACGGTTACGCTCGACCTGTACCCGCTGGGCTCCTCGATCATCTATCACCATGCCGAGAAGCGCCTGCAGGAGCCGCTCGATCATGGCGCGGGCGTCGTGTGCCACATCACGTCGGTACCGACCGATGACGGCAAGCCCGGCACAATCGGTGCGCCCACGCGTCGTTTTATCGACCACCTGGCCGCCATGGGCATGCGCTACTGGCAGGTCCTTCCCGTCAACCCGACGGACTTCTTCCGCTCCCCCTACGCCGGTCCTTCGGCCTTTGCAGGCAATATCGACCTGCTGCCCGAGAGCCACGAGGAGCTGGCCGCCGACTTCGTCACCTGGAAGACCCGCGGCGGCGAGGATGCCGACCCGCTGTACACGGCGTTTAAACATCGCAACGCCGACTGGCTCGAGAAGTACTGCGTCTACATGGCGGTAAAGAAGCACTTTGAGGGACTGTCGCGCCACGATTGGCCGGCGGATGTCGCGCGCTACAACGAGTACCTGATCGATGACAAGCGATTCCACGACGAGGCCGAGCTGCAGGCGTACATGCAGTATCGCTTTGACCTTGCCTGGTGCGAGCTTATGAACTATGCACACAAGAAGGGCATCGAGGTCATCGGCGATATCCCGATGTATGTCTCGGACGATTCGGCCGACGCGTGGAGCGAGCCCGAAAACTTCTGGCTGTCCGACACCGGCAAGGCGATTGAGATTTCGGGCGCGCCGCCCGACAACTTTGCACCCGAGGGCCAGGCCTGGGGCAACCCCACCTTCCGCTGGGATCACATGAAGAAGAACGGCTATCGCTGGTGGATGGATCGCCTGCGTCGTGCGTTCGCGCTCTACGACCGTGTGCGCCTGGACCACTTCCTGGGTTTCCACAGCTACTTTAGCATCCCTGCCGGCAAGGCCTGTGCCGACGGCCGCTGGCTGGCTGGCCCGGGCAAGGACCTGTTCCAAACGGCCTACGACGAGCTGGGTCCGCTCAACTTTATTGCCGAGGACCTGGGCTATTTGACGCCTGGTGTTCGCGCGATGGCTTCGACCTGTGGCTTCCCCGGCATGGACGTACTGGAGTTTAGCAACTACGACGTTCGCTGCGGAATTCATCCCACGCCGGGCAAGATCCTGTACACCTCGACGCACGACACCTCGACGCTTGCTGGCTGGTGCACGCGCTCCTTTGCGGGCGGCGACGAGCCGAGCGGCATTGCATTGGCAGGCGAGCTCATGGGCAATGCCCTGGCAAGCGATGCTCCGCTCGTGATGATGCCGTTGCAGGACGTGCTGGGGCTTGGCGACGATGCACGAATGAACGTACCGGGCGTGGCCACGGGCAACTGGACATGGCAGGCTGACGAGGCCGACGTTGCGGCAGCCGAGGAGAAAACTGCGAAGCTCCTGCGCAACACTCATAGATTCTGGGGCGAAGCGTGATAAAACCCCCGATATAGGGTACAGTTACAGCTGTTTGAATTTTTGCGGGCAGAGCGATCTGCCCGCTTTGTGCTGAAAAGGAAGTATTATGGCGCGCTACGATTACAAGTGCACGAGCTGCGGCAACGTGTTTGAGGTTGAGCACCCCATGTCCGAGACGCCCGAGGTCGTATGCCCCAGCTGCGGCGCCCCGGCATCCAAGACGTTCTCGGCCAGCGGCATTAAGTTCGAAGGCAGCGGTTTCTACAACACCGACCAGCGAAGCGGCGGCTCCAGCACCAACGCCACCAGCGGCTGCTGCGCCAATTGCCCGCATAACCACTAGAAACCAATCAGCCCCGCGACCGACACCGATTGCGGGGCTGATTCTTTAGCTACCCAGGTTTCCATATGAGTTGCGGTGAAATAGGGACTATTTGGTGGGTAGAAGCCGCTATTCAATCCCTATTTCACCGCAACTTAGTAGTTACTTGTGGACCAGGCGGGCGCAGAAGTGGCCGTCGTAGGAGTCAGCGTTTACCGGCACGCTTTGGAAAAGCCCGCGGTCGTTTAGGCGCACGGAGACGAGCTTCTTGGCTTGTTCGAACTCGGGGAGCTGCAGGATCTGCGCCTCGGAGAGGGGTGCCAGGCAAAAGCCTGCGCCCTCGGGCGAAGCCAAAAACGCATCCACAACCTGCGCGTTCTCCTCATCGAAGACCGAGCACGTCGCATAGATGAGCTCGCCATCCTCGGCAACGCGCGCGGCGGCCTCTTTGCTGTCTCTTATACACAT
>CABSNX010000248.1 GCA_902479205.1 uncultured Collinsella sp.
ATACTGATCGGTCTCGTGGGCTCGGAAGATGTGTATAAGAGACAGACCTTCATCGGCGCTGGTATCCAGGAGCCCACCGCTACCTGGGGCAACATCCTCGCCGACGCTCGCGGTGGCGTGCTCGCTGGCCGTTGGTGGCAGGCGCTGTTCCCGGGCCTGGCCATCATGATCACCTGCCTGGCACTCAACATCCTCTCCGAGGGCATTACCGACGCCATGGCCGCTGCTCCCTCCGCCGCCCTGGATCCGACCGACTCCTCCAAGCGCCGCGAGGCCGACCTGCTGGTCTCCGACCCCGTTCGCGCCTACAAGGAGCAGGCTCAGTCCCTGTCCGCCCGTCTTGGCGCTCTGCGTGATGTCGAACTCAAGCGTAACGACCGCCATGTGCCCGATGAGTCCGTTGAGCCGATCCTTTCGGTCCGCGATTTCTGCATCCAGTTTGAGCACCACGGTGACATCAACGTCGTCGACCACGTCAACTTTGACGTCCGTCCCGGCCAGACCATGGGCCTGGTAGGCGAGTCCGGCTGCGGTAAGTCCATCACCACGCTGGCCATCATGGGCCTGACCGACGATGACGAGCATCTTTCCGGTGAGGTTCTCTGGGAGGGCCGCGACCTGCTCAAGATGAGCAAGAAGGAGTGGTTCGGCCTGCGCGGTACCGATATCGCCATGGTCTATCAGGACGCCCTGTCCTCGCTCAACCCCTCCATGCTCATTTCCGCTCAGATGAAGCAGCTCACCAAGCGTGGCGGCACCCGTAGCGCCGAGGAGCTCCTGGAGCTCGTGGGCCTCGACCCCAAGCGTACGCTCGAGAGCTATCCGCATGAGCTTTCCGGTGGTCAGCGTCAGCGCGTTCTGATCGCTATGGCCCTTACCCGCGACCCCAAGCTGGTCATCTGCGACGAGCCCACGACCGCTCTGGACGTTACCGTCCAGAAGCAGGTCATCAAGCTGCTTAACGACCTTCAGGCCAAGCTCGGCTTTGCCATGATCTTCGTTTCGCACGATCTGGCACTGGTCGCCGAGGTCGCTCATAACATCACGGTTATGTACGCCGGCCAGGTTATCGAGCAGGCGCCCACCAAGGAGCTGCTCACCAACCCGATTCACGAGTACACCCGCGGCCTTCTGGGCTCCGTCCTGTCCATCGAGAGCGGTTCGGGCCGCCTGCACCAGGTGCCCGGCGCCGTTCCGAGCCCGCGCGATTTCCCCAAGGGCGATCGCTTCGCGCCCCGCTCGAGCCATCCGCGCATTGGCCTGGACACCCGTCCGGTCTTCAAGCGCGTGCCCGGCACCGAGCACTTCTATTCCGAGCTCCCCGATGAGGTGCTCAAGGCAAATGGTTTGACCCCTCACGCGGAGGTGATGTAGATGAGCGAGACCGCAGTCAACGGCGTCGAGCCGATCATCTTCCTTGATGACGTCCACGTCACCTTTAGGACCCGTACCGGCTCGATTCTGCACCCCAACCTGGTTCACGCCGTCCAGGGTGTAACGATTAAGCTCATGCCCGGCCAGACGATCGGCATCGTCGGCGAGTCCGGTTGCGGAAAGTCCACCACCGCCAACGTCATGTGCGGCCTGCAGGCCCCCACGAGCGGCAAGGTCTACTTTAAGGGCAAGGACGTTACCAAGCGTACCGCCGAGGACCGTCGCCACATGGGCCGCGTCATCTCGGTCGTGTTCCAGAACCCGGCCACGGCGCTCAACCCCCGCATGGTCGTTCGCGAGCAACTGCTCGACCCCATGCGCGTCCACAACTTGGGTACCGAGGCCGAGCAGGAGAAGCGCGTCAAGGAGCTCTTGGAGCTCACCGGTCTGCCCAGCTCCGCCGCCGAGGTTCTTCCCGGCCAGCTTTCGGGCGGCCAGCGCCAGCGCGTCGCAATTGCCCGTGCTCTTTCGCTGAACCCCGATGCCATCATCGCCGACGAGCCCACCTCGGCTCTGGACGTTTCGGTCCGCGCGCAGATTCTGAACCTGCTGACCGACCTTAAGAAGGAGCTCGGCCTGGC
The DNA here is from genome assembly GCA_902479205.1 of uncultured Collinsella sp. Lineage (GTDB taxonomy): Bacteria > Actinomycetota > Coriobacteriia > Coriobacteriales > Coriobacteriaceae > Collinsella. The sequence continues at coordinate 2,016 of CABSNX010000248.1, forward strand.
CATGGTGTTCATCAGCCATGACATCCAGACGGTCCGCTATATCTCTGACGACATCATCGTTATGAATGGCGGCAAGATCGTTGAGCAGGGCGAGGCCAAGCAGGTTTTCCAGCACCCTCAGGACCCCTACACCAAGATGCTGCTCGGCGCTGCGCCGTCGCTGCTGCATCCCAAGCTCGGCGAGTAGCCTCGCTTTCCCTCCCGTGCGCCCGGTTCCCTTGCCGGGCGCACCTCCGTTGCGATTTCGAAAGGCTGGGTTCACGAGCCATGCCAAGTGCTCAGGAGCTACAACAGCAATTTGGTGAATATCGAGGCGCTATGCCCCGTCCATCGGATTTCGATCTCTTTTGGAAGGACCGCATGGCCGAGGCCGACGCCGTCGAGCTCGACTACGAGATTGAGGCGGCTTCGGTTGCGGATTCCGCGACCTGTCGGTTTTTCGACCTCTGGTATACCGGCATGTGTGGTGCACGCCTGCATGCCAAGTACCTTAAACCCGTCTCGGACGAGCCTGTGCCATTGGTACTTCAGTTCCATGGGTATCCGGGTGCAAGCCGCAGCTGGTTTGAGCAGGCGTCGTTTGCGGGCATGGGCATGGCGCTCATTGCTCTCGATTGTCCTGGCCAAGGAGGCCCCTCCGAGGACATTGGTGGCTGTCTCTTA
>CABSNX010000249.1 GCA_902479205.1 uncultured Collinsella sp.
CTACACAAGGCTATTCGTCGGCAGCGTCAGATGTGTATAAGAGACAGCCGTTGGCGCGCTCCTCCTCGAGGGCGAGGGTAACGCCAATGACGGGGGCGGAAACATAGGGGTGGGTGTTATAGAACTCCAGGTGGCGCTTAAGAGCGGCAATCTGGTCATCCTTGCTGGTGTAGAGCTTCTTGATCGCAGGGATCATTGCGAAGCACCAGCCGCCGTTCTGCATACGCTCGTAGTTCCACGAGCCCTGAAGGAACTGATGACGGAAGCAAACCTTCTTGCGGTCAGCCTTGGTGAGCTGAATCTTGTTCTCTGCCATATGTATCACTCCCCTCCTACTCGTAATCGTTCAGAATGTCGCCGAGCGGGTCGCCGGAGCCACCGCCCATGCCGCCACCCTGCTTGGCCAGATCCTTAAGGCCAAGGTAGATGAGGGCAAGGGAGATGCCGATGAGACCAAGGGCGATCAGCGTGAGCTGAGGGATGGCAGCAAGGACAAAGCCGAGGACGAAGAACGGCCAGGTCTCCTTGGTGGCCATCATGTTGATGACCATGGCGTAACCGACGGAAGCGACCATGCCGCCGCCGACAGCCATGCCGCCGGACAGCCAGTCGGGCATAGCGTTAAGCGCGTTGGTAACGGCCTCGGCCGGGATGACGCACAGAAGCACTGCCGGGATGGCGATGCGAAGGCCCTGCATGAGGATGGCAGCATACTGCCAGCGCTCGATGCCGGAGAAGTCGCCCTTCTCGGCGCAACCGTCCATGGCGTGAGCGATAGCGGTAGCAATGGTACGGCAGATCATGGTCAGGAACAGACCAGCGACCGACAGCGGGACGGCGACGGCGATAGCGGTGGTAACGGCCTTGGCCGAATCGGTGGCGCCACCGTTGAGGGCGAGCACCATGATGATCGAAGAAGCGACCGAGGCCAGAGCGGCGTCAGGCGCGACAGCGGCGCCGACGTTAGCCCAGCCAAGGGCCATCATCTGGAGCGAACCGCCCAGGAGGATGCCCTCCTGAAGGTGACCGGTTACGAGACCGATAAGCGTGCATGCCACGAGCGGCTGATGGAACTGGAACTCATCCAGAATGCCTTCCATACCGGCAAGCAACGCGACAATCGCAACAAGCAGAATAGTGATTGCAGACATGTATCGGACCCTCCTTTACTATGCTTGAGCGGCCAGTTCGGCCTTAGCTTTCTTCAACATGGCGTCGAGATCCTCGGAGGAATCCGAAGGAACCTTGCGGACCTCGAACTTGACGCCCTTGGCCTTGAGGGCCTCGAGAGTCTTGACATCGTCATCGCCCATAGCGACGGCGTTGGTGACGACGACCTTGCCCTTGGAGTGAGCCATGGAGCCGATGTTGACTTCCTTGATGTCGACGCCGGCCTCGATGGCCTTGAGCAGATCCTGCGGGTTCTCGAAGAGCAGCATGGCCTTGGTGTCACCAAAGCGCGTGTCCTTGACGACCTCGGCCATCTTCTTGATGGGCACGACGTTGGCATGGACTCCCGGAGGGGCAGCCTGCTCGATCATGGTCTTGCGGAGCTCGTCGTGAGCAACGCCGTCGGAAACCACGATGATGCGGTTGGGGTTGATCTGCTTGGTCCACGTGGTGGCCACCTGACCATGCAGCAGACGGGTGTCGATACGGACGTGGGCAATCTTGATGTGCCCGTCGCCGATGACCGTTCCCGGAGGAATGGCGCCTGCAGGAGCAGCGGCGGCCGTAGCCGGCTTCTTCTCCTCGGGCTCCAGAGACTCGGGCTTGACGCGCACGCCAGCCTTAGCCTCAGTCACGAGATGTTTTGCGATCGCATGTGCAGTGTTCTTTGCGTCAAAGCGCTGCGAATATGCCTCGATGAGCATAGGCAGGTTGACACCGGTGACGATAGCCCAGGAATCGTGGCCCTCGATGAGTCCGCTGATCTGGTTGAACGGCGTGCCGCCCCACAGATCAACGAGGAAGAGCACCTGCTCCTGGTCCTCGAAGGAAGCGACTGCTTCCTCGACCTTGGCACGGAAGTCGTCGGGTCCCATGCTCGGCTCGAGCGAGACCACGGCTACAGACGGCTGATCGCCAAAGACCATCGAGCCCGTCTGCTTGATTCCAGCTGCCAAGTCCCCGTGGCTAGCAAGAACAATACTTACCATCACATAACCTCCTTTTTGTCTACGTATTTCCTACACGACATTAAGGAAGTATACCTGTTTGGTTTGTGGAATTATAGCTAAATTCGCAAAAGGTTGCATTATTTGTTTAAACGTCTAGGTTTGTTACAAGTTGGTTACGTTGCTGCTTTTCGACTCATTACCCGCCAAAGCGTCGCTCATCAAGCCATTCATTTTACAGATACAAGCAGGCTGTTCATTAATATCGATTTTAGGCAAGCTCGAATGCGCTTGTACTGCTGCTATTTTGTTTAAACAGACATAACTTGACTATTAGCGTGACTTATGCTCTAGCGCAAGTAGTCATTGGGGACGTTCTTAAACGACTAGTCGTTGGGGACGTTCTTGTTTGACTAGTCGTTTAAGAACGTCCCCAACGACCAAGTTAGGCGATGTGGAGGGGGTTGGCGGCGTCGACGGCATCGGGCTGTCTCTTATACAC
>CABSNX010000250.1 GCA_902479205.1 uncultured Collinsella sp.
TCTACACAAGGCTATTCGTCGGCAGCGTCAGATGTGTATAAGAGACAGGTCGCGGGCCATATCGTCGCCGGTATCGACGGCGACCCGGCCAACCTCTACTATGTCCGCCTACATCAGGATATTCGCATTCTGTGCCGTATCGTTCGCGAGCTCGAGGGCATCGATCTTACCCGCGTGTATGTGAACGGCGCATCGCAGGGCGGCGGGTTGGGCATTGCGACCTGCGCGCTTAACAGCGAGCTTATCAATCGCGCCGCCATCCTCTATCCCTTCCTGTCGGACTTCCGCCTGGTTTGGGATCTGGACGCCGACGATATTGCCTATGAGGGCCTGCGCTATTGGTCGCGCTGGTTTGACGAGGACTCGACTTGTATTGACGAAGCCTATGCCAAGCTGGCGTACTTCGATTCCAAGAACTTTGCCCCCATGGTCAAATGCCCCGTTCTGTTTGGCACGGGCACAGCCGATATCGTCTGTCCGCCGGCGACGCAGTTTGCGGTGTACAACAACCTGTCCTGCGACAAGCGTCATGAGTTCTTTGAAGGCTTCGGTCACGAGGAGATTCAGGATTTTGACGATCTGATCATTCCATTTTTCTGCAAGGGAGGGGAGGCTCATGTCTAAGTGCGAGAGCAATATCGATGAGCTGATTGTCCCCGAGCTTGCGGGAATTGCTGGGACGGTTTCGTCAAGGCTCTCTGATTTCCGGGATTGGCGCGGCGATGCTTCTGCGGATGTTTCCGAGTTGGAGACAGCCGCTTCGGACCTTGAGGTTTGCGGGCTGACCGTTACGGCGATTGATTTCGCCAATCCGTGCGCGCGCTACTCCGAGGTTTCCTTTGAGCTCGGCGGGTATGTCGTGCACGGCCGTTTGATTGAGCCCTCTGGTTGCGCCCGAAGATCCGAGCTTGTTCCGCTGTGTCTGATGTTCCATGACATCGACCGACCCGTGCGGGGATGGCATCACATGACGCGGTTTGCCGCCATGGGATATGCCGTGCTTGCGCTGGACGATGAGACTATTGGATCCAGCGATCTGCAGCAGGGGATTACCTCGCCTGCTTTTGTCGAGCGTGTCCGTTGGGGCTGCGCGTTGGCGAAGGTTGCGCGCAACCTTGATGGCATGGATCCCGACCGCATCTTTGCATGGGGCGAGGGCCTTGGCGGCGGTGTCGCGCTGGCGGTTTCTGCTCTGGACGAGCGGGGCCTTGCCTGCACGGCGCTTGCCAATCCGCTTCCCAGCGGTCTCGAGACGCTGTCGCCTCGGGTTCGTGGCTCGGTGCTCATGGGCACATCGCTCATGGATACCGTGAGTGATCCCAAGGGCCAGTTTGCCGTATTCAACGGTCTTGAGTGTGACCGGAGGCATATCATCTATGCCAAATACGCTCACGAGCGCATCAATGCGTTCGAAAACGAAGTCGTCGACTTCTTTAACCAAACGTTCTATTCGTGTTCTTTGGCCTAGACGGCCTGGACACCGCCAACAAGAGTGGGCGGCATAGGGCTGCCCGCCAGACAACTAAGGAGATTCTTGTGGCAACTCAGAAATTCACCGGCGTTATCCCTCCCGTCGTTGTTCCCGATACCGAAGACCACCAGCTCGACGTTGCCTCCTTTGAGCGCAGCATCAACCGCATGATCGATGCCGGCGTCGATGGCCTGTTCTTCCTGGGCTCCTCGGGCGAGGTCGTCTTCTCCACCGACGAGCGCCGTCGCCAGATTGTCGCAGAGGCCGTCCGTATCGTCGACCACCGCGTTCCCGTTCTGGTCGGCATCATCGACACCGAGACCGAGCGCATGATCGAGCACGGCAAGGTCGCTCAGGAGCTGGGCGCCGATGCGCTCGTCGCCACCTGCCCGTTCTATGCCCTGCAGGGCATGACCGAGGTCGAGGAGCACTTCCGCATCCTTCACGAGGAACTCGACCTGCCCATCTTCGCCTACGACATCCCCGTGTGCGTCCACACCAAGCTCCCCTGGAAGCTCCTTGCTAAGCTCGGCGCCGAGGGCGTCCTGGCTGGCGTCAAGGATTCCTCGGGCGATGACATCTCGTTCCGCTACCTCATTCAGGAGAACGAGAAGAACGGCCATCCGATGAGCATCCTTACCGGCCATGAGGTCGTCGTCGACGGTGCCTATCTCGGTGGCGCCGACGGTTCCGTTCCGGGCCTCGCCAACGTTGAGCCCGAGGGCTACGTTCGTCAGTGGAAGGCCGCTCAGGCTGGTGACTGGGCTACCGTCAAGGCCGAGCAGGATCGCCTCAATGAGATTTCGCACATCTGGGATGTCACCTCGGGCGTCCAGGGCTATGCCGGTGGCGTCGGCGCCTTCAAGACCGCTATGAACCTCATGGGCATCTTCGACAGCCCGACCATGCCGCGCCCGGTGAAGGCCATGACCGGTGAGAACGTCGAGGCGATTCGCAAGGTCCTCCAGGACAACGGTCTCCTTTAAAGCTTTCCCAGGCACCCGACCTCGCCGTTCAACCGTGCGGCCATGACCCATTAGGCCAATGGCCGCACGGTTTCTCGGCGATCTCGGGCACCTGGAAAACCTTTACCGCGCTGTGACGGCTAGCCTGACGGCGCATTTCCTG
>CABSNX010000251.1 GCA_902479205.1 uncultured Collinsella sp.
CACATACAGCGGGGTCTCCAAAAAGTGATGGATGGCCTCGTAGGCATCGGTATTGGCGCAAATGACGGCGGCGATGGCGGCGAAGACCATGACGGCGGCGGAAATCGTGCCGTTCTCGGCGATGCGCTCCCAAATGTCGTGACGTTCAAAGCGCTTGCGCTCACGGACGTTGAACAGCTGCTCAGTTGCTGCCATGGGCGGCTCCTTTCACGGGAAAGCTCCCGTCTTAAAAAAGCACGGCCCGCCCAAGTGGCGGCGCCGCGCTCTAACGTATTACGCTTGCATCTAGCCTACCCTGCACGACAAGCACGCAGGCGTGGCCGAAAAGCGGAACCACAGGTTGAACATTATTTGCCCAACGGCACGGGCACGCCTGTCCAAGAGACAACGCGGTGCCGTGCACAAAAAACGACCGGAGCGCGGGGCGTCCGCGATCCGGTCGTGGCGTTTGGTCAACTAAACCTAGCAGGCGGCCATGATGGGGGCAGCGACCTGCTTCTTACGGGAGAGGACGCCCGGCATCCAGACGCCGTCGTGTTCGTCGGCAATGCCCAGACCCTTCTGAGCGGCCTCGGTCTCGCCCTCGAGCAGGACCTGCGAGCCCTCCTCCATGATGTCGGTGATGCACAGGACAATGCCGTCAGCACCCTTCTCGGCGGCGTAGGCGCGCATGGCCTCGCGGATCTCGTCGATCATACCGAGTGCGCGGCTCTTGTCGACGGTCTCGTACTGGCCGATGAGCAGCTTCTTGCCAGCGGGCTCGAACATCTTGATGTCATTGCCGACCATCTCGGCAGCGGTGAAGGAGCCGGACGGACGGGTGAGGAAGACCTCCATGCCAAACTTGACCGGGTCGACGCCCACCTGCTCGCCGAGCTTAGCAGCGACGGCGCGGTCGACATCGGTGGTGGTGGGGCTCTTGAGCATAAGCGTGTCGGTCATCATGGCCGAGAGCAGCAACTTGGCCTGGACGTCGGAAAGCTCAACGCCGAGCACGTCGGCGAGCTTGGTGACGATGGTGCAGCTGGAGCCCCAGGGCAGGCAGATGTAGTGCAGCGGGCCGGCGGTCTCGAAGTCGCCGATGCGATGATGATCGACGACGCCAAAGACCGTGGCGTCCTTAAGACCGGCGACGGACTGGGCGGACTCGTTGTGGTCGGTGAGGACGACGAGCTGACCGGCCTCGACGGACTCGATCACGCGAGGCTCGGCGATGCCGGCGTCGGCGAGCAGCTTGGCGGACTCTGCCGGAAGCTGACCAAGGGCGCAGGCCTCGTAGGTGTTGCCGGCATACTCAACCTGGTTGAGCAGCTGGGACAGGACGACGGTGCTCATGATGGCGTCGTTATCGGGGTTCTGGTGACCAAAGACAAGAACGTTTGCCATGGATATCCTCCACTTGATATGTGTACTTGGACGTAGCTATGGTAGCACGCCGATGCCGAGCCTTCGCAGACGGAAGGGCCACGGCATATTTTGTGGCAGGTATGGGGGCCAAGGCTGTCCCTTTTGCACCATGTTGGTGCAAAGTAACCTGACCCCCTTGCACCAGCTATTTACCGGCGGCGCGCAGAGCTACGTAGGCGGCGCCGATGATGCCGGCGTCGTTGCCGAGCGAAGCGACCTTAATGGGCGTCTCACGCGAGGCGGAAAGCGCGTAGCGCTGGAAGTGCTCGCGAACGGCGTCGAGGTAGACATCGGCCGAAGCGGACGCGCCACCACCGATCAGGAACATCTCGGGGTCGACCACGTTGGCGATAAGCGCCAGAGCGCGGCCGAGATAGTCGGCCATGGTATCGGCAGCTGCCAGCGCCAGTTTGTCACCCTCGCGGCAGGCCTGGAACACGTCCTTGGAATCTGAGGGGCCGGTGAGCTCGATGGGCTCGACGCCCGCCTTCTTGCACTCGGCAAGGTAGTTGCTCACCACGCCGGTGGCACTGGAATACTGCTCCAAGTGGCCATGACCGCCACAGCCGCAAGTGCGCTCCTCGGCCGGGTTCAGGCACATGTGGCCAATCTCGCCGCCAGCACCCACAACGCCCGATACCACGTCGCCGTTAACGATAACGCCGCCGCCCACGCCGGTACCGATGGTGACCATCACGACGTTCTGCACGCCCTTGGCAGAACCGAGCCAGGCCTCGCCCATGGCAGCGGCGTTGGCATCGTTCTCATACTTAACGACAGCATCGGGGCAGTGCTTCTGAATGGCGACCCTCAGCTCGGGCAGGTTAATGGCAATGTTGGCCTTGACCTTGGCATCGCCCGATGCCGGGATGGGGCACGGAACGGCCAGGCCAATGCCCGCCACAAAGGCACGCGGAATCTGTGCCTTGGCGACCACCTGGTCGATAGCCTCGGTCACCGCGGCAAAGCCCGCAGCGTCAACGATGGGAGGCGTGGGCACGCTGGCCTTGGCCAGCAGGTTTCCGTCCTCGTCGAACAGGCCCTCCTTAACCGAAGTGCCGCCGACGTCAATGCCGATGTAGTACTGCTTAGGTTCCATGGGAGCCCACCTTTCTCGTTTAAACATTGCCTGTATGGTACCGCTCCCAAGGCAAAAACCTACCAAAAAGGGACAGGTTT
>CABSNX010000252.1 GCA_902479205.1 uncultured Collinsella sp.
CGAGATCTACACAAGGCTATGCGTCGGCAGCGTCAGATGTGTATAAGAGACAGGTTCATATATGCGAACCTACCGTTCTACCTGCGCAAACCACCGCAAAGGGGACAGGCACCTTTGCGGTGGTTCTGGACTCGGCCGGCCAGTTTGTCTCGATCTGTAACAGTTAGAGGTCAAATTCCCCGCCTGGTGTTACAGATCGAGACATTAGATTGGCGGCCATTCGGTTCATCTCAATCTGTAACATCTAGAGCCGTTTTGGACAGTTTGGTGTTACAGATTGAGATTTTACTGAGGCCGAGAACGAGAGCCGTCACCCAGCTCTAATGCTTGCGGCGCTTGGTTGCGGCGATGCCGGCGGCGGCAACGGTTGCGCCGGCGATGCCCAGGGCGGCGACCGTCATCACGGTGGTATCCCCCGTGGTAGCCAGGGCAGCGTCACCCTTCTTGACCGGCGCGGTTTTCTCAACCGTCTTGGTCGCGGTAGTTGTCGCGACCGGCTTTGCCGCGGGTTTGGCCTCGGGCTTCACCCCAGGCTGCGGCGTCGGCTTGGGATCCGGCGTAGGCTGCGGATTGGGAGCCGGCGTGGCCTCGGGCGTAAACGTCAGATCGGTGTTGAGCCACAGAGTGAAGATACGGCCGCTCTCGGGATCAACTACACTCGCTTCGCCCATCTGGTAGCCGCACTCCTGGCCGTTGATCACCAGCTTGGTGTTGGGCGTAAAGTAGAATCCGCGCGCGGGCTTGAGGTAGATACCGTAGCGATAGGTCACGCCAGGCTTAAAGGCGTCGATGTGGTTCGTGATGTTCTGATCCCAGAACTCCTGAGAGTTCACTTCGCTGCCGTCGCTACCCGTCCAGTACTCACACTGAGGAAGGGAGTTGGAGCCCGCCGGAACATTCGCCGTAAAGACCGGCTTATCGCCCGCCTTGAAGGTGGTCGTGGCGCCGTTGATCTCTATAACGTCGATGGCACGCCATTCGTCGATTGGCTGCTCGCACAGCATATTGTCAGCGTTTGGCGCGAAGACGCCGTTGGCGGTCTTGATGTGGTGCGCCCAATGACCGTTGACGTTCATTTCGCAGTCATCAGCCACGGTATTGTCGCCCTTGAGCCTCAGCTCAACGGAATACATGTAGAACTTGCCCTCTTCGAAGTGGTCGATCTTTTTCATGCCCGGCGTGTACATTGCGGGATCGGAATACCAGAAGGCAACGGGCTTGAGCTCCGCAGGGTCGCTGCCATCCATCTCTTCCCAGCACTCATAGGCGATCTCATACTTATCGGCATCGGCGGCAGGAATCGTCGCGGTCGCACGCGGCGCCTCGCCGGGCGCGTAGTCGGTCTTCACGTCGTTGACGTCCAGGTTATGGAGGGCTTCGTTTTCCGATGCAACGAGCGTAATTTCGCTATTGATGGCATAGCGAAGGTAATAATCGTACCTGGTTTCGTTGAGGATAGTCGAGCTGCCTTCATAGTCAGTTCCGGTATACTCCAGTGCCGCGCCAATATAGAGAGCCTCATTGCGCATGAGTCGATACGAGCCGCCTGCCGCGCCACCCGTAAAGGTCAGCGTCAGCCTCATGTGATCGCCAACAGGCTCAAAGCGGGCCGTCACATCGGACATAGATGCGCCCTGGACTTCAGCCAGGGTGCCCGAAGCAGTATCAGCCCGGTAGTACTTGGTTTCGACAAGTTCGCAGAGCGGCTCATTCGGCATGCCGCCCTCGACATCGGGAAAATCATAGGTATACGACTGGCCCTTTTCGAGTGTGACATTGCACGGAAGCACGCAGTCCGTGTAGCGGGGAACCACGGTCGTATTGACCCTAACGTCGCTGCCGCCAACAACATCGGTCACACCGCAGGGCATGATGGCGTTGCTCGCCGGCATGGCAGCGTTGTCGTCGCCAGAAGCGTTTTGCTCAGCGGGCGCCGCATCGCTAGATTCATCGGTGGTGTCAGCCGGAGTCGTCTGCTGAGGTTCAGCAACGGTTTGTGTCGTCGAAGCAGCATCGGTTGCAGGCGCGGTCGCTGGAGCCGTATCCTCCGCAACCGTCGGCGTCACCGGAGCCGCGGCAACCTCATCCGTCCCAGCGGCGGGATCGGCGCATTCCGTCGCCAGCGCCACGCTCGGCAGCAGAAGCTGGCCAACCATAAGCGCGCACGCGCCGGCGCAAGCTATTTTGGCACCCACACAACGCCAGGCACCGTGAACCAGCGAGCAGGTGGACTCACGCTGAGCTTGCTTGTCAAAGTGGCTTACGTTCATAACGGCCTCCTTGGTCGTAGGGACATACCACCACAAAGGTGCCTGTCCCCTTTGTGGTGGTCCTGTACAACCAAGATGCGCCAAATGACTCCGTATGCCTAGGTTCGCATCTACGAACCTAGGCATCTACCTGCTGAAATACAAAGAGCCGCCGCGAGGGCATTTGTGCCCACGCGGCGGCTGAAAATGGCTATGAAAGCTTGCGCTAGCGGTTGCGGCGCTTGGACGCGACGAAGCCGGCGCCGATGACGGACGCACCGACAATGCCGAGGGCTGCCGCCGCCGTCGCAGCGCTATCGCCCG
>CABSNX010000253.1 GCA_902479205.1 uncultured Collinsella sp.
GTCGGCAGCGTCAGATGTGTATAAGAGACAGTCTGTTTGTCGACGATGCTTCGATTTCGGCGTACACCACGACGATTCTTCATTTCATCGCGCCGTTCTACGCAATCTTCTCGATTATCGAGAACGCGTCGGGCTCTATCCGCGGCGCCGGCGTGAGCTTGCAGCCCATGCTGCTCACGATTTTTGGCACCGTCGTGCTCAGGGTGATCTGGGTGTTTGCGATTATGCCGTTCGATCCGTCGCTTGAGCACCTGCTGCTGGTTTACCCCGTAACCTGGCTCATCACAGCTACGATGTTCACCATCTACCACCACAGCGGCAACTGGCTCGGCCGCGCCACTGCCTAATGACCCGTAGGGGACGGAGGAAAACGGATCATTGGCCCGGCGATAAGGCGAAACGATCCGTTTTCCTCCGTCCCTTTCGGGTCATTTAGTATTCGATGCCTTGACGGGCTAGGAGGCCTTCGTCGAAGTAGTGTTTGACGGGGCGCATTTCGGTGACCAGGTCGGCAAGATCGGCCAGTGGCAGCAGGCCTCGGCCGGTGAGCACGAGTTCCGTGGTGGCTGGCTTTATAGCGATCAACGTTTCGACATCCTCGCGCGTCACGAAGCCGCGGCGCATGGCCTCGCCGAGTTCGTCCAAAATCAGAACGTCGACCTGTGATATCTGCTCGCGTGCGAGCTCCATGATCTGCTCGGCGCAAGCCTCGGGTGTGTCGCGATCGGCCTGTACAATGCGCAGTCCCAGGCGCGGTGCGGCATCGTGTTCGGCGCAGTGTAGCTTCTTGGCAAACTGCAGCATGAGCACGTTAAGTCCATAGCCCGTGGCGCGCAGCGCGAGCCCCAGCGCAGCCGTCGTCTTGCCCTTGCCGTCGCCCGTATAGATTTGAACCTTGCCGACTTCCAGTGATGCCATCTCTGTCCTTTCGTGCCCGGCGTCGGTTTATCGCCGTCCGGGTTGGGTATTCTAGATATCATTATCAACCCCAGTAGATGGAGTTCAAGCAGATGGAGATGGATGACAACAAACGTAGACGGAATATGATCCTCTACGTGCTCATCGCCTTCGTCGTCTACCTCGTGCTCTCGACCGTTCTGTTCCCCAACATCGGTCACACGCAGCAGATTACGAAGACCGATTATTCGACGTTTGTCAAAGCGCTCGATAAGAAAAGCGTCGACAAGGTCGAGTACAACACGGATGATTACACGATTTATTACACCAAGAAGGGCGAGGACGAGAATATCGCCTACAAGACGACCGGCGTGCCGAATGATGCGGGTTTTACCGATCGCGTGCTTGAATCCGGTGCGTCCCTGGAGTCGGTCGTTCCCGATAAAAACTCGGGTCTGATGACCTACTACCTTCTTACACTCATCCTTCCCATGGCGATTTTCTTCCTTATCGGTTGGTGGCTCAACCGCCGTATGAAGAAGGCCATGGGTGATGACGGCCCGTCGATGAACTTTGGCGGCGGCTTTGGCGGCGGCGGACTGGGCAAGTCCGGCGCTCGCGTGATTGCCTCCAAGGATGTTGGCGTGACCTTTAAGGACGTCGCCGGCCAGGAAGAGGCCAAGGAGTCCCTCAAGGAGGTCGTCGACTTTCTGGAGAAGCCGCAGCGCTACGAGGAGATCGGCGCCAAGCTGCCGCGCGGTGCTCTCCTTGTTGGCCCTCCGGGTACCGGTAAGACCCTGCTTGCCAAGGCTGTTGCCGGCGAGGCCGGTGTTCCGTTCTTTAGCATTTCGGGCTCTGAGTTCGTTGAGATGTTTGTTGGTCGCGGCGCTGCAAAGGTTCGTGACCTGTTTAAGCAGGCCAAGGAAAAGGCCCCGTGTATCGTCTTTATCGATGAGATCGATACCATCGGTAAGAAGCGCGATGGCGGCGGCTTTAGCGGCAACGACGAGCGCGAGCAGACGCTCAATCAGTTGCTGACCGAGATGGATGGCTTCGATAACCACAAGGGTATCGTTGTCCTTGCCGCAACCAACCGCCCCGACAGTCTCGATCCCGCTCTACTGCGCCCCGGTCGTTTTGACCGCCGCATCCCCGTCGAGTTGCCCGATCTGACCGGCCGTAAGAACATCCTCGAGCTCCACGCCAAGAGTGTGAAGACCGAGCCGCCGATCGACCTGACCGCTATTGCCCGCGCCACGCCCGGTGCCTCGGGCGCCGACCTTGCCAATATCATCAACGAGGGTGCCCTGCGCGCTGTTCGCGAAGGCCGCAAGCGCGCGACCCAGGACGACTTCGAGGAGTCGGTGGAGGTCGTCATTGCCGGCCAGCAGCGTAAGTCCACGGTGCTTTCCGACCACGAGAAGCAGGTCGTTTCCTACCACGAGATCGGTCATGCCATCGTCGCTGCCCGCCAAAAGGGTTCCGCGCCGGTTACCAAGATCACCATCGTTCCGCGCACGAGCGGTGCCCTGGGCTACACCTGTCTCTTATACACATCTCCGAGCCCACGAGACCGATCAG
>CABSNX010000254.1 GCA_902479205.1 uncultured Collinsella sp.
AGGCTATTCGGCGGCAGCGTCAGATGTGTATAAGAGACAGCCACCCACATCGAGCGTGCGGATGATGACAGGAGCGCCCTTGAGTGCGCTGGCGACCTTGCGGTAGGCGTTGAACTGCTCCTCCTCGGAAGGAAGCTCAGCAGAGTCCATGAACAGGAACTCGGAGCGGAACAGACCAATGGCCTCGGCGTCGTGATCGAGCGCGTTGGGCACGTCATCGGGGTTACCGATGTTGCAGGCGATGATCTTCTTGATGCCATCGGCAGTCACGGACGGCTTGCCGCGGAAGGCCTCGAGGGCTGCCTTCTCGGCAGCGAAGGCCTCGGCCTTGGCGGTGTAGGCGGCGAGCGTCTCCTCATTGGGATCGGCCTCGACGATACCCTTGCCACCGTCGACGACAACGGTCATGCCGTTGCGCAGTGCGGTGCAGCTGTTGGAAACCGAAAGGACAGCCGGGATCTCGAGGGCGCGCGCGATAATCGCGGAGTGCGACGTACGGCCACCGGTCTCGGTGACGATACCGGCAACGTGGGCCTTATCGATCGTGGCGGTCATGGACGGCGTAAGGTCGTGCACGACAACGACGGTGTTCTCGGGCAGGACGGAAAGGTCGACGACCTCCTTGCCCAGCAGCTCGGCCAGAATACCGGTGCGGATGTCGGCGATATCGGCCGCGCGCAGACGGAACATCTCGTCGTCCATGGACAGGAACATGTTCTCGAACATGGTCGAGGTGTCCATGAGCGCCTGCTCGGCGCAGGTGCCGCCGTCAATGGCAGCGTTGATGGCATCGGTCATGCCCGGGTCCTGAGCCAGGACAATGTGTCCGCTCATGATCTCGGCCTCGGCCTCGCCCACCGTCTCCTTCATGTGGTCGGCCTGAGCCTGGGTCTTCTCGCAGAAGACCGAAAGAGCGGACTGATAGCGCTCCTTCTCTGCTGCCGAATCAGCAACCTCGTGCGGCTCAAACGTCAAGTCGGGATCGACGGCGACCATGACGGTGCCGATACCGATGCCCTCGGAAGCGTTGACTCCCTGATACATTCCCATTCCTCTCTCCGTGTCATGTGATAAAGCGTTTTGCCATATCCATGACAAAAGAGCGCAGCTACCTTAAAACAGGTCACTGCGCCCCCAAATATGAACTTAGTTGTTCAACATGCGACCCGTTTGAGTTCTACTCGCCAAGACCGCTCTTGATGAGCTCGATGGCAGCAGCCAGAGCCTCGGCCTCGTCAGCGCCGTCGCACTTGACCTCGACCTCGGTGCCGCAGGGGATACCAGCGGCCATGAGGGCCATCGGGGACTTGCCGTTGACCTCCTTCTCGGGGGTGACGACCGTCACGTCGCAGGCGTACTTGCCCATGGTGGAGGCGAAGAGGCCAGCCGGACGCATGTGAAGACCCTGAGGATTAACGAGGGTAGCCTTCTCAGAAACCATAATTGACTCCTTTTTTGTGTTTAACCCCTGTCAGCCATGCGACAGGAGCCATATTCACGACGTTGTTTATATTAACTCACATCAAACTGTTTTTCATTGTGTTTCGCACGAATTATTGGACGGATGTCGTTGCAGCACGCTCGCCTGCCGGGCGGGGCGGTTAAGTTTGCTGCTCTACAGTCCTGCGCAAGACGGAAAGCACATTAAGTGCTTTCCTTTGCGTGCGGAACTCGCGACAAACTTAACCGCCCCGCCCGGCAGGCGAGCTGCGGAAACTCGATTGATCCAGAGTAATATCGTGCGAACGGAATTCTGGCTGATGACCTGTTCGCGACAAAGACTCGATAGACAGCCCCCTCTATACCCTTTTGTAAGTTGCGGTGAAATAGGGACTGAATTTGGAGTTGAATCGTTTAAACAGTCCCTATTTCACCGCAACCTATGGGAGGGACAGAAAAAGGCGGAGGCCCTGAAGAGGGTCTCCGCCTTTTATACAGGGGCGAAGTTATTCGCGCGTTGCGGGATTACACCAGACGGGCGTTGATCGTCTTGGCGATCTCGGCGGCGTCGGTGGAACCCTTGACGGTGGCACGGAAGCCCTCGTCCATAAGCGCCTCGGCGACCTTGGACAGGATCTTGAGGTGCGTGGTGCCGGCCTGGGCACCGGGAATGAGCAGGGCGATAGCCACGTTGACGGGAGCGCCATCCATGGTGTCCCAACCGGTCACGCCAGAGTCGTCCTTGACGACGATGACGGCGGCATCGGTAATGGCATCGGACTTGGCATGCGGAATAGCGAAGCCCTCCATCATGCCCGTGGAGCCCTCGGCCTCGCGGGCCAGGAAGGCATTCATCACGGCATCGGCGTCGTCAGCGACACCGGCCTTGACAGCCTGGTTGGAGACAAAGCTCAGGGCCTCGTCACGAGAAGCGAAGTTCTCGGCAACAAAAACGTTCTCGACCTTCACGAAGTCGGCAGCCTCGGCCTTGGGGGCCTCGACGGCAGCG
>CABSNX010000255.1 GCA_902479205.1 uncultured Collinsella sp.
AGCACACAGGCACGTAGATGCCGGTCTCCTCGTAATACTCATCGCGAGCGCGGCAGACGTCGATCAGTGCGGTGGCCTGGCCACGGCCGATACCCTTGGTCTCGCGGGTAATGCAGATGGAACCGCCGCCGATACCGACCTTGATGAAGTCGGCACCGCAGTCGGCCAAAAAGCGGAAGCCCTCGGCGTCGACGACGTTACCGGCACCGACCTTGACGTCCTCGCCGTAGTTAGCGCGGATCCACTCGATGGTGCGCTTCTGCCACTCGCTGAAGCCCTCGGAAGAGTCGATGCACAGGACATCGGCACCGGCCTCGATGAGCAGCGGCACGCGCTCGGCATAGTCGCGGGTGTTGATGCCGGCGCCGACCATGTAGCGCTTGTCGTTATCGAGCAGCTCGTTGGGGTTGGTCTTGTGGCTGTCGTAGTCCTTGCGGAAGACGATGCCCATAAGGTGATCGTTGTCGTCGACGATGGGCAGGGCGTTGAGCTTATTGTCCCAGATGACGTCGTTGGCAACCTTGAGGCTGATGTTCTTGTCGCCCACGATGAGCTGCTCACGCGGGGTCATGAACTCGGAGACCTTCGTCTGGTGGTCATCGCGGCTGGGGCGATAGTCACGGCTGGTGACGATGCCCAGGAGCTTACCCTTGGGAGTGCCGTCGTCGGTAACCGGCATGGTGGAATGACCGGTCTTCTCCTTGAGCTCGATGACCTGCTCCATGGTCATGTCGGGGGTCAGCGTGGAATCGGACTGAACGAAGCCAGCCTTGTGATCCTTGACGGCCTTGACCATAGCGGCCTCGGACTCGGCGCTCTGGGAACCGTAAATGAAGGACAGGCCACCCTCGGTAGCGAGCGCGACACCCATGTCGACGCCCGAGACGGACTGCATGATAGCGGAAACCATGGGGATGTTCAGGGTGATTGCCGGCTTCTCACCGCGCTTAAAGCGGGTTAGCGGCGTCTTAAGAGAGACGTTGTTGGGGATGCACTGCGAGGACGAGTAACCAGGGACCAGCAGATACTCCGAAAACGTGTGGGACTCACCGGGAAAGAACGTAGCCATGTTTCTCCTTTTTCCATGCGACCGGTCGGCTGCAGGCCTCGTGGGACCCAGCCCAACCTTGGGCGCCCAATACTGGGGAAGTATCTTAACGCACTTTGACTGCTACAATGCATGATTTAAGAAGAGCACACGAGGGTTTGACGCTGGCATTGCGTTTGCCCAGCAAACACTTTAGCGGGGAGACGTGGAGCGTATGAAGTACAAGACGACGGCAAAGCTGGTCATTCAAGCGTGCGACAAGGATTTGCCGGGCGTCTTCGGCCACGGCTGTGTCTTGCTGCTGCAAGGTATCGCCCGCGAACACTCGCTCAACCGTGCCGCCAAGAGCATGGGCATGGCGTATTCCAAGGCCTGGCGTATCGTAAACGAGGCAGAAGGCCAGCTGGGATGCAAGCTCATCGAGCGAGAGGGAGCCCGCGGATCCACGCTCACCCCCGCCGGCGAGCGAGCCATCGAAGTCTACGAGACGTTGCAGGGCGAGATCAACAACGTCATCGCCACCAAAGCCAACGACCTCATCGCCAGCATCAAAAAGTAGCTAATTTGGGACGGGGCTTTTTTAGCTGCACAACCCCTTCTCATAAGTTGCGGTGAAATAGGGACTGTTTATGCGGTTAAAGCCGTAAATCAATCCATATTTCACCGCAACTTATGGAGTTGAGGATGATTTAGCTAGTTGCGAAGGGCGTTGTCAAGGGTTGACGCTACAACCAGTGGGTTGTCGGTGCCGGCGAAGAGGCGGATGGTGCTCCCCTGCTTGCCGCGTGGGGCCGAAAGACGCGTCGTTGCGCCGCCGGCAGGCGATGTGCGAAACTCCCCCGGCAAAGCGTCGAACAGCTCTCCTGCGCTAAGCTCGATAAGGTCAAACTCAACTGCCGGGCCAAAACCATGCTCGAGGATTCCCGTTGCAACAGCATGGTCAGGATGCGAGCTCAGCCCGGGATAGCGCACGTTGCGCACCATCTCGTTGGCGGCCAGATACTCGGCCAGCGCGCGGGCGCGGTCGAAGTGTGCCTGCATGCGGGCGTCGAGCGAGGAAAGCCCGCACTCCAGCACATCGGCCTCCTCGGTAGAAAGGTCGAGTGCCAAAGAACCGCAGCCCTCAAACAAGACATGCGCGCACTCGGCAGCGGCATCCACACGATGGCGCTTGAGCTGCGAGCGCGCGACCGAAGCGGCAACGAGATTGCGCGGAGCCATACCGGCGCACACGCGATCGAGCGCCTCGAGCGACAGCGCAGAACCAAGCCGCAGCGGATCGCAGCCAAAAGCCGACGCCACCGTGTTATCTACCACCTGTCTCTTACACACATCTGACGCTGCCGACGAAT
>CABSNX010000256.1 GCA_902479205.1 uncultured Collinsella sp.
CATCAGCTGCATCGTCACCAATGTGGAGCTCACCAAGGCCCAGGCCACCAAGGTGTCCCAAATGGCCGCAGATGCCTACGCGCACGCCATTCGCCCCACGCACACCACCAACGACGGCGACACCATCTACACCCTCGCCAGCGGCAAACTGGGCGCCCAGGCAAGCGCCGCCGTTCCCCTAGACCTGCTGGGCATGCTCGCAGTAAGGGCCCTGGAAACTGCCATCGTAAACGGAGCCAAAACCGCCAAAACCTCCCACGGCATCCCCGGCGCCGCAAAGTAATCCACTCGACCGTCGGTCGGAGGCGGGCGGGCGTTACGTTTGCTGCTCTACAGTCCTATGCAAGACGAAGGCCACATTAAGTGGCCTTCTTTGCATGCAGAACTCGCGACAAACGTAACGCCCGCCCGCCTCCGACCGACTACCAACTAAATTCCTTTCAGCCCAGGCCCCTGTGTACCGCGCGTCGAAGATCTTCAAATTCAAATAATCTGACAATCGATTCTTATAGCAGAGGCCCCTTGGCCTTTAGTTTGATACAAGTTCCGCACGAGCCGGAAAGCACTTAATGTGCTTTCCGTGCGAGCAGGACTGTTCGCAGTATCAAACTAAAGGCCAAGGGGCCCAGTCAACCTATCAGCAGCGATTACTCAACAGTTAGTTGAATTTGAAGATCTTTGAGGCAAGATGGTATAGGCCGAGTGTGGTTTTGTCTCCGGCCCGTCCACGCAGGTTGGTAAAGAATCCGACCACGCCGTAGCGAGCGCGACGATACATGCGCTCGTCGTACTCCTTCAGGTCCTTCCACAGCGTCTTCAGACGCTCATCGGCACAATCTTCCTCGGAAAGCTTGGTGAGCACCGAGCAAATCGCCATCATCATGGTGAAGTAGCCCATCATGTACGAACGCAGACGCGAGGACTCAACGTCCTGGTACAGGTGGAACGATTCCATCATGATGCGCGTTACGCGGAACTGCTGACCCAGGCGCTTGACCATCGTGGCCTCATTGACGCTCTGGCCCTCGCGACCGATAAAGTAGCGATAGAGGTCGATGTCGGCGTAGTACATGGTCTTGCAGCGCGGCAGCGGCACGTAAGCGTAGATATTATCCACGTAGAACGTGTGTGCCGGCATAGGCAGATTGGACTCGCGCAGTACATCGGTGCGATAGCACAGGCTGTGCATGAGCAGATTTTGATCGGGACGGAAGTGTCCGATCTGGTCCCAAGAGAAAATCTTTTTGCGCGGCAGGGCAAACTTGTAGCCAATAGCGGTATGCGTGCCCTCGTAAACCTTCTCGTACACGTAGTTCGAGATAAACAGGTCGACGCGCTGGTCGCGCTCCTCAAAGCCACGCAGAATCGACAGCATGGTCGAAAGCGCCGCACCGTCGAGCCAGTCGTCCGAGTCGACAACCTTGTAGTAGGTGCCCCGCGCCTCGCGCAGACCCGAGAGGACGGCGATACCGTGGCCACCGTTCTCCTGGTGCACCGCGCGGATGATTCCAGGATAACGGGCCTCCCACTCGTCGGCCTTGGCGGCCGTCTCGTCCTTGGAGCCGTCGTCCACCACGATAATCTCGATATCGGTGGCGTAATTGCTCCCTTCCAAGATGGAGGTGATGCAATGGTCCATGTCCTTGGCGGCGTTATACGAGGGAATACCGAATGTTATGACTTTATGCATGGCAGGCGATAATCTCATCCGAAAGATCGAGGGCGGAATTGGTCACGGCGTCCATATCGTAGTAACGATACTCGGCCAGACGACCCACGGGGTGGAAGTTCGTCAGGTTCTGGACGCGCTCAAGATAGCGCTCATAGAGTTCACGATTCTCGGGCTCAAGAATGGCGTAGTACGGCGTCTCACCCGAGCCGGGCGTATAGGTCTTGGAGTACTCCTTCATGATGGTGGTCTTGCCGGGCAGGACCTGACCGGTCATGTTCTTGAACTCGGTGATGCGCGTATAGTCCTCGCTCGTGGTGTAGTTGACGGTGCCCACGGGCTGGAACTGATCCATATCGAGCGTCTCTAACTTCATGTCGAGCGTGCGGTACGGCAGCGCGCCCAGATCGAGATTGAACAGCTCGTCAAGTGGACCGGTGTAGACGATCTCGCCACCATAGACCTTGCCGTCGATCTTGACGGTAGTCTCGTCGATCTCAAAGAGGTCGCGGGCGTCTACGTCACAGAATACGTCGATCAGATCGTGATCGAGCATATGCTCGAACAGCGCGGTATAGCCGTCCTGCGGCATGCCCTGGAAAGGAGCCTGCGGGAAGTAGCGATCGTCATCGCCCACAAAGACGGGAACGCGGCCGGTGATCGAGGGGTCGATCTGGTCGGGCGTCTGGCCCCACTGCTTCATGGTGT
>CABSNX010000257.1 GCA_902479205.1 uncultured Collinsella sp.
GTGCAATGGCTCCGCCCGTAAGGCCAGCGACGCTGCGGCGTCCTCAAGCGCCGCATCTACGACACTCACAATCACCTCAACGTGCTTGCGCGAGGCGATCTCGGGCACCACGCCGCCAAAGCGAGCATGAAAATCAATCTGCGTCGACACCTGGTTGGCCAGCATCTTGCCGTCCGCATCGATAATCGCCACGGCCGTCTCGTCGCAGGAGCTCTCGATGGCAAGCACCAGGCGACGGCGCTCGATTTCGGCACGCTCCTCAGCGGTGCGTTCGGGCGCGGGCAGCGGCCATACACGCTGTTCGGCAGCCGTCGGCTCGGGCGAGGCATTGTCGAGAGGAAGCACCAGGGGCAGCGGCGCCGTCATGACGATGGCATCCTTGCCGGCACCGTAATAGCCACGGCGACGACCCGCCTCGGTAAAGCCCAGGGCGGTATAGAGTGCAATTGCGCCCTCGTTGCCGTCCTCAACCTCAAGCGAAGCCGTGGTGCAGCCGAGCATCTGCGCGTCATAGCTCACGTGCGACAGGAGCTTGCGGGCGATGCCCTCGCGGCGATGCGCCGGATCGACGGCAACGTCCATAATCTGCACGTCCCCGTCGACGACCATACCGCCGGCAAGACCCAGCAGACGGCCGTCGTCGTGCGCCACCCACCAGCTACGCGGTGCGGCAACGTCCTCGCCCAGCTCGGACAGGAACATGCCCGGCGTCCACGCCTCGTGTCCGGCGCCTTCAAAGCAAGCCGCCTCCAGCGCGCTCGCACCCTCGGCATCAGCTGCACCCATGGGGCGGAACTGTAGATGGCGACCGGCGAGCTCATCGGCCACGCCCGTAATTTCACTCTGCGCGCTCTCGGCAAGACCCAGGCGCTTGCGCTCGTTTTCCTCGGCGTCCGAAAGGCGCGTATAGATCGGCAAGACGCGAGCTGGATCGCCATCGCCTGCGGCGTGCGCCATCAGCAGGCCCTCGCCCGAGGGCCACCACAGGTCTCGCTCCACGCAGCGCGCCGTCTCGTCCTCACTCAGCAGCTTGCCATAACGCACGAGACCGTCACCAGTCAGCTGAACCTGATCCCAGCCCGCGGCCTCGCGCCACTCATCGAGCGCCATGGCCGCCTTGACCACGCTCTCACGCTCAAACTGACGCTCGGGGCCTTCGTCCCCCAGCACATACAGCGCCGGGTACACCTCGCCGCGCATGGCGTCGGCAAGAACACCAAGCTTGCCACGCACGCCGGCCTTCCATGCCGTCCAGGCGCAAGCATCGAGCGTCGACACGCCCAGCAACGGCACGTTGGCACCGCGCGCCAGGCCCTTTGCGGTGGAGATGCCGATACGCACGCCCGTAAACGAGCCGGGACCGCGACCGACCACATAACAGCCGACATCGCTGCGATCCAGGCCGGCCTGCTTCAGTATGCCATCAACAGTATTCACGAGCTCCACGTTGGCATGGCGACGGCACATATGGTCGCCACTCACCAGCTTCGCCTCGCCTGCCCGCACATCAATCCAGCTTACCGCGCAGGCAAGCATGTCAGTCGAAGTATCGAGCGCCACCACCGGCGCGTTGTCGTTATGCAAGCTCATCTTGTACAGCCTTATCTATCAAATGGGAAAGCTCATTCGCGCGCTCGCCGTGTGCCTCGAGCGTTATCGTCCGCACGTCGCTGTCGTCCTCATCGCGCTTAAGCGTCACCGAAAGATACTCATCTGTCAGTTCATCCTGAAACTGCTCGCCCCATTCCAGCAGACAAACACCCTCATAGCCCAGCACGTCAAAAATGCCCGTATCCTCAAGCTCGTAGGCATGCTCCAGGCGGTACAGATCAAAATGGAACAGCAGAATACGCCCTTGGTCATGAACGGCCATGAGTGCGAACGTAGGGCTTGTGACCATATGCTCATCGCCCAGAGCGCGCGAAACGCCCTTGGTAAAGTGGGTTTTGCCCACCCCGAGGCCGCCGGTCAAGATCAGCACATCACCATCTTCCAGGCACGGCGCAACCAGCTCGCCAAAATGCTCCGTATCGGCAGTACGGGCCGTTCTATAGGTACCTACCCCCAGGCGCTCCAGGGACATATACGCTCCTTATTATTATTCCGAGGCGGTCTCCGGCGCGGGGTGCCGCTCCAGATAGTCGCCCAGCATCTTAAAGTCTTCCTCCAGCAACTCCTGCCACGCCGGATTGCGCAGCGCCGCCGCAGGATGAAACGTCGGCATCACCACAAAGTGGCCCATCTGATGGAACCTGCCGCGCAGCTTGGTAATGCCGATCTCGGTCTTGAGCACAAAGTGCGTTGCGGGGTTACCGAGCGTCACGATGATATCGGGCCCTGTCTCTTAT
>CABSNX010000258.1 GCA_902479205.1 uncultured Collinsella sp.
GGTGCCGTGGTGTGGGTCGCCGGAGTTCGCGCGGACGAGCGTTTTAAGTGCACGGCCGCAACGCGCGTGGCATATCTGCTCCGCGTGGTCGATGCGGAATAGCGTCCCACGCCTGCTATTCTGTGCGACGTTGACGGTATTCCCGCGCTGATGGCGCACGGGCTGGTAAATTTACCCCGTGCGCTGCTAGAATGTGTAGTTCGCGTCCATACGGCGGTGTGTGGGCGATAAGCACAAGAAAGGGTTGTCATGGCTTCTCAACATCCGGATATCGAGAAGGTTCTGTTCACGCAGGAGGATATCGACGGTATCGTCTCTCGCCTGGGCGAGGAGATTACGCGCGACTACGCGGGTAAGGATCTGGTGCTGATTGCGGTCCTGCGCGGCGCCGTGGTCTTTATGGGCGACCTGATGCGTAAGATCGAGCTGCCGACCAACATCGATTTCATGGCTGTTTCGAGCTATGGCGACGGTGTGAAGTCCTCGGGTATCGTGCGTATCATTAAGGACCTGGATATCGACATCCGCGGTCGCGACGTGCTGATCGTCGAGGACATTCTGGACTCGGGCCTGACGCTCAAGTATCTGATGAAGAACCTCGAGAGCCGCAAGCCCGCTTCTCTGGAGGTCGCCGCCTTCCTGTGGAAGGACGTTGAGGACCGCGTCTCGGCCATCACGCCCAAGTATGTTGGAACCCATTGCCCCGATGCCTTTGTGGTGGGCTACGGCCTCGACTATGCCGAGCGCTATCGCAACCTTCCGTATCTGGGCATTTTGAAACCGGAGGTTTATTCGTAAGATGCCCGACGACCGTAACGACAACAATTCCCAGACTCCCCGGGAGCCTAAGATCCCGGGGATGCCCGGAGGCAAGAAGCCCACGCGTACGGGCTGGCTGTATTTTATTTTGGCTTGCGCGCTTCTGGGCTACGCCTTCTTTAACATGGGCTCCGGCTTTGCCAATTCCAGCAATACCGTTAAGCTCGCGACGAGCGAGATGGTGAGCGCCATCAAGCAGGATCGCGTCGAAGATCTGACCTATACGGTTCAAGACGGAAGCGTGACGGGTCATTACTGGAAGACGAAGAAGGACAAGGGCGATACGAGCGAGCTCAAGAGCTTCTCTTCGACCTATGTCGGCTCCGATTCGCTTGCCGAGCTCATGGCGGAGCACCCCGATACCAAGTACATCGTCAACACCAACGATCCCGATTTTTGGGGCGACTTGGCAATGAGTGTGCTTCCGACGATCGCCCTTATCGCCATCATGTTCTACTTTATGCGCCAGATGATGGGCGCCAACAACAGGAACATGCAGTTTGGCAAGACCAACGCCAAGACCAACGAGGCCACACGCCCCAAGGTCAAGTTTGAAGACGTTGCCGGAGTGGACGAGGCAGTCGAGGAGCTCGAGGAGATCCGTGACTTTTTGAGCGATCCGGATCGCTATCGCAAGCTGGGCGCCAAGATCCCGCGTGGCGTGTTGCTGGTTGGCCCTCCGGGCACCGGTAAAACGCTGCTGGCCAAGGCCGTTGCCGGCGAGGCGGGCGTGCCGTTCTTTAGCATCTCGGGTTCCGACTTTGTCGAGATGTTCGTAGGTGTCGGCGCCAGCCGTGTGCGTGACCTCTTTAAGGAGGCCAAGTCCCAGGCCCCGTCGATCATCTTCATCGATGAGATCGATGCCGTGGGACGTCAGCGCGGAGCTGGCTTGGGCGGCGGTCACGACGAGCGCGAGCAGACGCTCAACCAGCTGCTGGTCGAGATGGACGGCTTTGAGGAAAGCGAGTCGGTCATCCTGATCGCTGCGACCAACCGTCCTGACATCCTGGATCCGGCATTGCTGCGTCCCGGCCGTTTTGACCGTCAGGTTACGGTCGACCGTCCGGATGTGAAGGGCCGCGAGCAGATCTTGCGCGTGCATGCCGAGAACAAGCCGATGGACGAGGACGTTAAGTTTGAGAAGCTCGCCCAGATGACCGTTGGCTTTACTGGCGCCGATTTGGCGAACCTGCTCAACGAGTCTGCGCTGCTGGCTGCTCGCCGTCATCGTTCCGTGATCTCGATGGACGAGGTCGAGGAATCGATGGAGCGTGTGATTGCCGGACCGCAGCGCAAGGGTCGCGTGATGACCGAGGCCGAGCGCACCACGATTGCCTACCACGAGAGCGGTCACGCTTTGGTGGGCCACATCCTGGAGCACTCCGATCCGGTCCACAAGATCTCGATCGTCAGCCGCGGTCAGGCTCTGGGCTACACGCTGCAGCTTCCGCAGGAGGACCACTTCCTCAAGACCAAGAACGAGATGCTCGACGAGCTCGCCGTGTTCTTGGGCGG
>CABSNX010000259.1 GCA_902479205.1 uncultured Collinsella sp.
ACAAGGCTATTCGTCGGCAGCGTCAGATGTGTATAAGAGACAGGCTCCGGGGGCCTGACGCTTTCGCGCACTCAAATTGGACATTTTGGCCATGGAACGGCACTACCGCCACGGGGCACCTTCTCGAAAAGACAGCAACGTCCCCCTGACGGCAGCCGCTGCAGCACTCGCCGCGGCAGGCGCCGGCCTCATCGCCTACAGCGCCCGCCGCACGGCCCTCGAAAACGACACCGCCGATGAGGTCAATTCTGATAAGCCTCGCTAGCTCCTAGTTACTTTTGCGAGAGACGCCAACTCAGCTCGTCGAACATCAAATGGGCTAGTTCTGGATACCCAGAGCCGGCCCATTACGCATTAGATGTCGTCAGAGGAGTCGAGTTCTGCCTCGAGCTTGGCACGGCGTCTTTTCGCCGTGAAAAACGTTGCGCACAGGGCAGCAAACGTGGCCGCGAAAATCGTCGCACCGCAGAACACGCCCGTGGCCAGGTTCGCCAACCAAAAGACGCTTTCGAGCGGTACGATCTGCGCCTCAGCGATACAGCGCATTGCGGCAATAACAAGCGCGAACGCGGCGCCGCTAAGACCGCTGACAAGCAGGAAATATCCAACAGGAAGATGCTCGGTTTGCCCAAAACGATTGGTATCGACATAGCCCTTCCGCGTTTGCAGTCCTGCGCAAATCAACATCACGAGAACGAGCCACAAATACATGGCTGCCTCGAACGGCGTTGCAAAGCCATGCGGCATTTCACTGGCGTCGCTGTGAACCCACGCAACCTGTCGAGCTATAAACTGGTAGAAAAAGATCATCAACATGCCAAACGAAAGCAGCACGAAACCAATCTTGTAGATCTTTGCGCTTTCCGCCTCCAGACGCTCGTCCTTTGGGCCGGCATATTCACGCCACTTTTGCACGATTTTCAGATCTTCAAATTTCATAGTGGACTCCTAAAGAGCGTTAGGGTCGACGTCGATCCCGTCTTCCCAAAACAGATCGTTCAACGTAACGCGTAGCGCTTTGCAGATCGCTACACATAAATTGAGCGTAGGGTTATAGCCGCCCGCCTCGATCAGGCCGATGGTCTGGCGCGTAACGCCCACGGCCTCGGCCAAGTCAGCTTGCGAAAGGCCAACCGCCGCGCGCGCCGCCTTCATGCGTAGGTTCTTTTTGCCCAGCATGGAGTTCCTTTCGTAGTAATGGACAGATATCCGTTGCAATATGACAGAAATATATTGCATATATCAGACAATGTCAACTATATCTGTCATTATGGAAACCATATTCGTCATCGCCATGCGGACATTACAACTTCGGTTCGCTATTCAAACTTACTCGGACAGAACCGACTCGGTTTTGCCCGAGTAAACTCGAGCATACACTGATTCATGCGATACAATTAACTCGGACAAAACCGAGTCGGAAGGAACCGAGTAAGTGGAATTCATTGGCAGGGAGCGTGAACTCGCCCGTATTAAGAAAACGCTCAAAGCACCCGAGCAGCGCAATGTTCTCATTTTCGGCAGACGTCGCGTCGGAAAAAGTGAGCTCATCAAGCAGGCGCTAACCGATTTGTCGGACGTCGCAACGGTCTATTACGAATGCCGCCAAACCTCCGAGGCAGACAACCTCGAGAGTCTGTCCGTCTTTGTTGCTGAAGCGCTGGGCTTTCCTCCGCTCGCCTTCACAAGCATCCGCGAGCTCATCGAATTTCTGTTTGCTCAAGCCAAAGACAAGAACATTACCCTCGTTCTCGACGAATACCCCTACTTGAGAGATGCGGTTAAAGGCTTAGACAGCATTCTTCAGACCTCAATCGACGCTCACAGGGAAGAATCACGTTTAAACATTGTCCTGTGCGGCTCCTACGTTGAGATTATGAAATCCCTCATCGAGCATGAAAGCCCCCTCTACGGGCGAATTGATCTCGCGCTTGAGCTTAAGCCCATGGATTACTTTGACGCTGCGAAGTTCTATCCCGCGTTCTCGCCCGAGGACAAGGTGCGGCTCTATAGCGTTTTTGGCGGCATCCCCTTTTACAATCGCCTCATCGATCAATCCC
This sequence comes from uncultured Collinsella sp., assembly GCA_902479205.1. GTDB lineage: Bacteria > Actinomycetota > Coriobacteriia > Coriobacteriales > Coriobacteriaceae > Collinsella. The sequence goes on from CABSNX010000259.1 coordinate 2,061, forward strand.
AAAGCGTACGCGACAACATCATCGAGCTCGTCACAGAACCTGGCGCCCGCTTAGAAAGCGAGGTGCCGTCCTATCTCAACGCCGAGATCTCGAAGATGACCAACGCCAACGAAGTTTTCGGGGCTCTCGCACAAGGTTATTCCCTGTCTCTTATACACATCTCCGAGCCCACGA
>CABSNX010000260.1 GCA_902479205.1 uncultured Collinsella sp.
GTATAAGAGACAGCCTTCTCCCCCGTCAAGATCACGCCGGTTGATCTGTTCCCGCAAACCTTCCACTGCGAAACCGTCGTCCACCTCAAGCGCAACTAGACTGTTTGCCCAAGACCACGCCCGATGATTTTTCTGGGACGGGGATTAAATAATCAATTTGTACCGAATGATTATTTAAGCCCCGTCCCTTTTTAAACATTGGGAAATCGAGCGTGGCAAGCGTATGTCTTCGGGGTATAAGACGGCTAATTGCATGCCGCCCTATGAAAGGAACCCTTATGCCCAGCGTTGCCGTTCTTGCCGCCGATGGCTTTGAAACGATTGAATGCCTGACCATGGTCGATGTCATGCGTCGCGGCGGCGTGCGCGCCACGCTCGTCTCGATCATGCCCACGCGCGAGGTCGTAAGCTCGTTGCAGATTCCCGTAACCTGCGACGCACTCTTTGACGAGATTAACTTTGACGAGTATGACTGCGTCGTGCTGCCCGGCGGTCTGCCCGGCGCCACCAACCTGCGCGCCGACCAGCGCGTCTGCGACGTAGTCTGCGAGTTCGCCGCGACCAAGCATGTTGCCGCCATCTGCGCCGCCCCGTTTATCCTGGGCGAGCTTGACCTGCTCGAGGGACGCCACGCCACGTGCTTCCCCGGCTTTGAGAAGAGCTTCCCCGAGGGTGCCTATACCGGCGACAAGGTCACGCACGACGGCAACATCATCACCGCCAGCGGCATGGCCCAGTCACTCCCCTTTGCGCTTGAGCTGCTGCGCACGCTCGCCGGCGACAAGGCCGTCGAGAAGGTTGCCGAGGGCATTCAGCTATGATTTTGGCTTCGCAATCACCGCGCCGCATCGAGTTGATGCGCGAAGCGGGCTACGACATCCGCGTCATTCCCGCTGACATCGACGAGACTCCTTTTGATGACGAAACCCCGCTTACGCTTGTCGAGCGCTTAGCTCGCGCTAAGGCTGCCGCCGTTGCCGCCGAGCACGCCGAGCCCAATGAGCTGACCATCGCGGCCGACACCATCGTCACCTTCGATGGCAAGCTTTTGGGCAAGCCGGCAAACGAGGATGAAGCCCGCACCATGCTCCACGAGCTCTCGGGGCGCACGCACCAGGTCGCAACCGGCGTCTGCATCGTTAGAGCCGGAGACGCCACAGCCCCGCACGCCGCCGAGAGTCTGTCGTTTGTCGATGTGACCGACGTGACGTTCTATGAGCTTACCGAAGAGCAGATTGAGCGCTACGTCGCCTCGGGCGAGCCCATGGACAAGGCAGGCGCCTACGGCATCCAGGGCGTCGGCGGGCGCATGCTCGTGCATGATATTTCGGGCGACTTCTACAACGTGGTGGGCCTGCCCATCGCTCGCGTCGCGCGCGCGATTCAAAAACTATCGTAATTGCATCTGGCGCTGGGTATCCCCCAGCGCCTACAATTTTGGCGTACCGTACGGATCCCGACCGGGCATAAGGCCCGGCGGAAAACCGATAGGAGTAAAACATGGATACACTGCTTGAGGCCATTGACGTTTGCGATGTCGATGGCTTTTGTTTTGGCAACTATACGGACGAGGAGGCCGGCACCGGTTGCACCGTAATCGTGGCACCCGAGGGCGCCACCGGCGGTGTTGACGTTCGCGGCGGTGCACCGGCATCGCGCGAGACCGACCTGCTGCGTCCCGAGAACACCGTGGACAAGGTCCACGCCGTCTGCCTTTCGGGTGGATCGGCCTTTGGTCTGGAGGCCGCAAGCGGCGTCGCCCGCGAGCTCGAGAGCCGCGGCATCGGCCTTCCCGTCGGCCCCACTCAGGTGCCCATCGTGTGCTCTAGCTGCATCTTCGACCTCGCGTTTGGCGACCCCACCGTACGCCCCGACATTGAGGCTGGCATCTCCGCCGTGCGCGAGGCGCTCGACAACACCCCCACCATGCTCGAGCAGGGCAATGTAGGTGCCGGCACCGGTGCCACCGTGGGCAAGCTCATGGGGCCCGCCACCTGCATGAAGGCCGGCCTTGGCGCTGCCGCCGTGGCGCTCGGTCCCGTTAAGGTAGGCGCCGTGGTATCGGTCAACGCCTGCGGCAACGTCGTCGACCCCTTCACCGGCGAGTGGGTTGCCGGCATGCGTGCCGCAGCCAATAGCGACCAAATCGTCGACATGGAGCTCGCCGCCTTTGCCGCCGCCGGCTCTATGCAGACTGTCTCTTATACACATCTGACGCTGCCGACGAA
>CABSNX010000261.1 GCA_902479205.1 uncultured Collinsella sp.
TCCGCACGGTGGGGTGGGGTCGGGCGCGGTGGCTCCTATTGGGGAAGCTCGATTTCGGCTTCCGACGGGATGCGGAAGTAGGTCTCGGTCCAGTCGGTGAGTTTATGCTCGAGCTCGCGGGTGATGGCGCCGTCGAGCATGCGCCAGGTCCAGTTGCCGCCCAGGGTGGCGGGGGTGTTGATGCGCGCCTCGTTGCCCAGATTGAGCAGGTCCTGCATGGTGTAGATGCAGGTATCGCTCACGCTGGCGGCGATGGTGCGGTTGAGCGCGTCGGCCATGGACTCGCCTGCCTGCTGGTGGGTATACAGGGCCGCCTGCTCGCGCTGACGCGGGGTGGCCGTTCCCTCATACCAGCCGCGTGCCGTTTCGTTGTCATGCGTTCCGACGTAGGCGACGGTGTTGGCAATGTAGTTGTGTGGCAGGTAGTACGAGTTGGTGCCCTCAAAGGCAAACTGCAGGATCTTCATGCCAGGGAAGCCCGTGGTGTCGCGCATGTCGATGACGCCGGGGGTAAGAAAGCCCAGGTCTTCGGCAATGATGGGAAGCGTGCCGAGCTTTTCCTCGAGCGCCTTGAAGAACTTGAGGCCGGGTCCCTGCGTCCATGAACCATATGACGAATCGGGAGAGGAGAACGGCACCTCCCAAAATGCCTCGAAACCGCGGAAGTGGTCCAGACGGATGATGTCGTACATGTCGAGGGCGGCTCGGATGCGGCCTTCCCACCAGGAGAAGTCGTCTGCTTCCATGGCATCCCAGTCATAGATGGGGTTGCCCCAGTACTGGCCGGTGGCCGAGAACTGGTCGGGCGGCGTGCCGGCGACGCTCACGGGATTGCCGGCGGCGTCGATCTTAAAGAGCTCAGGTGTCGCCCACATCTCGACGGAGTCACGCGAGACATAGATGGGCAGGTCGCCGATGATGAGAATGTCGCGCTCGTTGGCATAGGCCTTGAGGCGGCTCCACTGGCGATCGAAGAAGTACTGTGTCATCTGGTGGTAGAGCATGCGCTCGGGATGGGCGGCGCAGACCTTGCTGGATGCCTCGCCGCGGCGGCGGAGCTCCTCGGGCCACTCCCAAAAGGCCTTGAGCCCGCACTCCTCCTTCACGGTCATGAACTCACAATAGGGAATGAGCCAGTCCTCGTTTGCCTGGATAAAGTCGTCGAAATCGGCTGGCTTGTCGGCGGCAAAGCGCTCAGCGGCGCGGTCGAGAATCTGACGGCGGCCGCCAAAGATAGCACCGTAGTCGACATTGCTGGGGTCGGATCCCAGATACACGCCATCGATATCGCGCTGCTCCAGATACCCTGCCTCGATAAGCTCGGCAAAGTCGATAAAGTTGGGGTTGCCCGCGCGGGCCGAGAACGACTGATAGGGCGAATCGCCATAGCTGGTCGTCGTAAGGGGCAGAATCTGCCAGTAATGTTGTTTGCACGAGGCGAGAAAATCGACGAAGTCGTAGGCATTCCAGCCAAAGCCGCCGATTCCGTATGGTCCGGGCAGAGATGAGACGGGCATGAGGACGCCGCTTGCACGCTCCATGAATGCGCTCACCAACCTTCTTGTTGTGGGGTCGGCCTGCCGATGGATGTGCAGTCCGCCCCCGATGTTCTGATTCGATATGCCTATTGTAAAACATGTTGTTTAAACATGTACAGGCAAGATAAAAAAGTTGGTCGATTTTCGGCGAATGGTTACATGCCATGAAAAAGCCCCGACCTCACAACGTGAGATCGGGGCAAGAGCGGTATGCAGGTTTTTGCTACTCGGCGTCGGCGAAGCCGTTGGGGTTGTGGCTCTGCCAGTTCCAGCTATCGCGGCACATATCCGCGATGTTGTACTGAGCCTTCCAGCCCATCATGCGCTCGGCCTTTGAGGCATCGCACCAGTTGGCGGCGATATCGCCGGCGCGGCGCTCGCGAATCACATAGGGCAGCTCCTTGCCGCAGGCCTTGGAGAAGGCGGCGACGACCTCGAGCACCGAGGTGCCGGTGCCGGTGCCCAGGTTAAAGATCTCGACGCCGGTCTTGCCGTTCATCCAGTTGAGGGCGGCAACGTGGCCCGAGGCCAGGTCGCACACGTGGATATAGTCGCGCACGCCGGTGCCGTCGGGAGTGGGGTAGTCATTGCCAAAGACCTGAACGGCCTCGAGCTTGCCCACGGCAACCTGCGCAACATAGGGCACCAGGCTGTCTCTTATACACATCTGAC
>CABSNX010000262.1 GCA_902479205.1 uncultured Collinsella sp.
CGGCACGCAGGGCAGCCAGCTCCTCACGCTCGCGACGGGCCTCTTCCCGAGCCTCGCGGCGGGCCTTCTCAGCGCGGAGCTCTTCCAACTCGGCGCGCTCCTCGTCGGACAATGGTTGGGACTCAAGCTCGGCCATGGTACCGCCCTTTCTTTTTAAAAAAAGCCGCCGACACAATGTCAGCGGCTTATCAAATCCAAGGGTGGAGACGAAGGGAGTCGAACCCTCGGCCTCTGCCATGCGACGGCAGCGCTCTCCCAACTGAGCTACGTCCCCAGGACAAGTTGATATTTTACCTACGGCTCGCCAACTGTCAACGCCCAATAACCAGTCTTTTTGAGACGGGGCCATTTTGACTACCTTTCGAGCAAGCATTCCACTCGATGATTTTTTATCCCCGTCCCAGAAAAATCATCGACGAACGCACTACTTTGCGCTGGTAAGAACACCGGTGGTGTCGAAGGCCGGGGTGAAGCTCTCGTCTACCGCGCCGCCCTCTTGCCAGAACATCGTCGTAAAACCCAGGTCGTCGGCATGGTCGAGCACCTGCTCGTACTCCTCACGCGTCACGGCGCGTGCCAGGTCGCCGCCCTGCTCGCGCATGAGCGCATTGGGCGTGTACTGGTTCATAACCGAGATCGGCACGTCGCCCACCGTCTGCCACACCAGGTCCAGCACGCGACACGAATCGTCTGCATGCCCCGGAAGCACCAGGTGACGCACGATCATGCCACGCTTCATAAGCCCGTCCTCGTCCACCAACTCTCCCCCGCGGCGCTCGATCTCGCGCGCCATCTGGGCCAGACCCGACACGGCCACACGCGGGTAATCCTTTATATGGGAGAGCGACTGCGCAAGCCCGGCATCGGCATATTTAAAGTCGGTGAGCCACACATCGACCAGGTCGCCCAGCGCCGCCACGGCACTCGCGCGCTCGTAACCACTCGTGTTGTAGACGATTGGGATAACCAGTCCGCGCGCCCGTGCCGCGGCAATCGCGGCAGGCAACAGGTGCGCATAGTGCGTCGCCGTCACCAAATTGATGTTGTTGGCACCCTGGTCCTGCAGTTCCAGCATAATCTCGACCAGGCGCTCAGGCGAAATCTCAAGGCCAAAATTGCCGGTCGAGATCTCGTGGTTCTGGCAGTAGATACATTTGAGCGAGCAGCCGCTAAAGAAGATCGTGCCCGAACCGGCCTCGCCCGAGATAGGCGGCTCCTCCCACATATGAAGCGCGGCGCGGGCCACCTTGAGCGTGTCGTTAGCACCGCAGACGCCGTGCGCGCCCTCATCGCGCGCCGCACCGCAACGGCGCGGACACAAATGGCAGGCGGGCGAAAAAAGTTCGGTCAACGACGTCGGCATAAAACCATGCTCCAAAACAACGATTCAGCAGCTCAAACGTAAAGGGATCAACCCCACAGACGGCTCGAGCCCAAGGCGCCGTAATCGTCCGACACGATTTTTGTAATGTCAAGACTGGAATCGATAAAGTGCCGCTTTATGATGTAGGTATTCCGCCCCCCGCGGAGCAACTGGGTGAACCGTCGCGTTTATTTAGGGAGCCCACACAGTCGTACCTAGTACAGGTATCCTTCGTTGTTAAGGACGCTGGAACAGTCGATGAGGGCACCCACCTGTTTTAGGTGGGTTCATTTTCGTAACGTGGGGGGTGGTTTTCTTTTGCCGAAAATCACCATTACAGTCCATATGGATCCCCGCCGGCATCCCGACAAGCCATCGACAACATCCCAATATCTGGTAAGCGCGTGATTATCGCTGCGTGCAATTCCATGCACCCCCCTTGGTCGAGTATTATGGTTCGGCTATGCCCTTTGCGCATGGCGTTCTTCTGACCTTTTCCTTCGACGCTTGGCGGTTTTTAGATTCATGGCTTCATCCCCGAGCTACATACCGTACCTATGCGTGGCAGCGGCGGCCTTTATCACGACCTTCCTCACGGTACCCCTGGTCAAGCGCCTGGCAATCAAGCTCGACGCCGTCGACTATCCTTCCAAGCGCCGCATCAACACTAAGCCCATCCCGCGCATGGGCGGCACGGCGGTCTTTTTGGGCCTCGTCGTCGCCTGCATTGTGCAAATCCTAGGCACCTGGTACCTGGGCTGGCCACCCGTTTTGGTGCCCCACCCCCGTCTGCACATCAGCTACCCCATACTTGCGCTTTCTTTTA
>CABSNX010000263.1 GCA_902479205.1 uncultured Collinsella sp.
TGTCGGCGTTGTCCCACGGCATGTTCTCGGCAGCCATGACAGGCGAGATGACATGCTCGATGAGGTCGTCCTTGATCTTGCCCATGTCTTCGATCTCGGCTGCGTGCTGCGTGGAGATGACGACGGTCGTGACCTCGACGGGCTTGCCGTCCTCGTAGCGCACGGTGACCTGGGTCTTGCCGTCGGGGCGCAGATAGGGCAGGGTACCGTCGTGGCGCACGGCGGCCAGGCGCTCGGCCAGGCGGCTCGCCAGGTAGTGCGGCATGGGCATGAGGGTCTTGGTCTCGTTGGAGGCATAGCCGAACATCATGCCCTGGTCGCCGGCGCCGATCAGGTCGATCGGGTCGGTGGTGGCACCGGTCTGGGTCTCGAAGGACTCGTCGACGCCCTGGGCGATATCGGGCGACTGCTCGTGGATGAGGCTCATAACGCCGCAGGTATCGCAGTCAAAACCGAACTTTGCGCGGTTGTAGCCAATGCGGCGGATAACGCCACGGGCAATTTCCTGCACATCGACGTAGGCCTGGGTGCGGATCTCGCCGGCGACGATGACGGTGCCGGTGGTCACGAGGGTCTCGCAGGCGCAGCGGACGTTCTCGACGTTGGCGGGCACGCCGTTGGGCGCAATGTAGCCCTGCTCCTGCAGCTCTATTTCTTTAGCGAGGATTGCGTCGAGGACGGCGTCGCTGATCTGGTCGGCGATCTTATCGGGATGACCTTCGGTCACCGACTCCGACGTAAATACAAAGGACCCGTGTTGGGGTGGGATGGAACGAAGTTCTTCTGACATGATTGTCCTTTCAAAAACGTGTCCCGGCGACCGTTACCATTCCGCCGGGCTCTGTATGCAAGGGCACATCATAGCGCGTAAATCCAACATTCACACCCTTTCCGCACCCACTCATTGGGGACAGGCTTAAATGACCAGCCATAAACTAAGAACGTCCCTAATGACTACTCATTTAAGTCTGTCCCCAATGAGTGGTTTGTCCCCAAAGACTGGGTCGGTGCCCATTGTGCGTAGGTGGGCATTATTGCTTTATACTGGTGCAGTTAGACATCCATCCTGCAATCGAGGAGATTTCCATGGCATCAGACGTTCGCGTCCGCTTTGCACCCTCACCGACGGGCAAGCTGCACATCGGCGGCGCCCGCACCGCTATCTATAACTGGGCTTTTGCCCGCGCAAACGGCGGCACGTTCATCCTGCGCATCGACGACACCGACCCCACCCGTTCCACCGACGAGAACACGCAGATCATCCTGCGCGCCATGCGTTGGCTGGGTCTGGACTGGGACGAGGGTCCCGAGGTGGGCGGCGACTTTGGCCCCTATGCTCAGACCGAGCGCCTGGACCTGTACAAACAGGCCGCCCAGAAGCTTTGGGACGAGGGCAAGGCCTATCCCTGCTTCTGCACCAAGGAGCAGCTCGACGCCGACCGTAAGGCCGCGCAGGAGCGCAAGGACCCCTTCCAGGGCTATCAGCGTCGCTGCCGCAATCTTGATCCCGAGGAGGCCCGTCGCCGCATCGAGGCCGGCGAGCCCTACGTCTTGCGCATCAAGGTGCCCGAGGACCGCGGCGACGTCGTTATCCACGACGCCGTCCACGGCGAGGTGACCTTCGATGCCAAGGAGCTCGACGACTTTGTCATCTTCCGCTCCGACGGTACGCCCACGTACAACTTCGCGACCGTCGTCGACGACGCCATGATGAAGATTACCCACGTCATCCGCGGCGACGATCACCTGTCCAACACCCCGCGCCAGGTCATGGTTTACGAGGCTCTCGGCGCGCCCGTGCCCACGTTCGCCCACATCTCCATGATTCTGGGCTCCGACGGCAAGAAGCTCTCCAAGCGCCACGGCGCCACCTCGGTGGAGGAGTACCGCGACGCCGGTTACCTGTCCGATGCCTTCGTCAACTACCTGGCGCTGCTCGGCTGGTCACTCGACGGCGAGACCACGATCATCCCGCGCGACGTCCTGGCCAGCAAGTTCTCGCTCGACCGCATTTCCAAGAACCCCGCGACCTTCGATCCCAAGAAGCTCGACTGGGTCAATGCCGAGTACATCAACGGCATGTCCGACGCGCAGTTTGCCGACGAGATCATGGTCCCCGAGCTGCACGAGGCAGGCCTCATCGCTGTCTCTTATACACATCTGACGCTGC
>CABSNX010000264.1 GCA_902479205.1 uncultured Collinsella sp.
AAGGCTATTCGTCGGCAGCGTCAGATGTGTATAAGAGACAGGCACTGCCCATATCGATCAGGCAGATGTCAAAATAGCCGCTCGACACCTGCTCCTCGAGCGGGATGCGATCGTGACGCAGCATGATGTTGCGCATGGAGAGGTCGCGGTGGACAAAGGGCGTGTCGAGCGATTGCGTGGACAAGATGATCTTGAGCACGCTCAGACCCAGCGCGGCGACGATATCACCGGGGCAGGTTTCAGCGCCATCACTCAGGGCTGGCCGTGCATCAAGAAGCGAGACGCCGTCAACCCATTCCATAAGCAGCGCCGGGGTTCCGTCTGCCGTGTAGCCAAAACCGTAGACATCGGGAAAACCCCTTAGGTTGGATACGACGGAGAGCGTGCGGTACTCCTCTTCCAAAGTTTCTCGGTTGAGCTGTTCTTGCTCGGGCTGGGCATCGGGGCGCGGCATCTTAAGCGCGAGCTCAAAAGCGCGATCGCCGCTCTGGACGCGGCGGACATAAGCGTTGCCGCCAAAGCCGCCCTTTTGCGGCGGAACGAGAAGCGTGCAAAAGCGACGCCGTGCCGCGGCCTGCTCACGCTCGGAGAGCAGTGCTGGCGTATGAAACTTGACGAGTCGAACTTCTTCGTAGGATCCGGTCATGGCGCGCTTTCATCCTTTCTTCCATTAGCAGGATATGCGCTGACCGCTGCCTTCTGTTGCGCAACATCGACAAATCTGCCGCTCGCCAATGTTGCGCAACAGAATCGCGCAAGACGGCGGTAGAAATGAGGCAGTAAAAACGCTTGATGACCGGGATTGCCCCGTTATCCATGAAGAAGGGAACGTGATAATGAGCGGCTCGGTGGGAGATAATTTTGTAGTCGCTGCCGGAATAGCCACTTCACCGCCGGCAGTGCCATTGGCCCCCGCTGCAATTGTTGCCGGGGCAGCGGCGTTGCGCATAGAGGCGGAGAAGGCCGAGGCAGAAAATGCCGTTAAGGACTATAGGCATGGGCTATTGGACATCAAATCGCAGATACTCCTCGAGTTTCCCGATATGGATGAGTCGACACGCGCCGCGTTGGATAGCGTGATTGACGACTATTCGAGGAAAAACGTGACGGGGCCGCTTGTGGGCGAAGAGATCGTCATGGGTCGAGGCACGGTGACCGGATTCGAACTGAGTCGGCGTTGGCTCAGCTGGCGGCGACGCTTCACACTCTGATTCCGACGTTAACTTTCGATGCCCATACCCATCGCAGGGCAGAGATGGGCCAGAGCCGTATCGATGCCGCGCAGACGTCCGAAAAGCTCAGGGCCCAGGGTCTCCTAAAGGCAATCGATTACGACGTTGCCCGCGACGGTTCCATCGACCTCGAGAAAGCGCTCCTACATATCGCGGATACCGCCGCAAACTCCTCGACGGGTTCCTTTGAGGACGCAGCTCGCGCGTTTGAGGAGTGGACGGCGCGCATTATCCCGCTTATGCAGGATGAGGTGCTCGATATGACGTTGCGAAATCGCCTAAGTACAAAATTCGAGACTGCCCGCGCTTCGTTTAGCGCGCTTGGTCCGGATTCGAGCGAGGAACAGCGTCTTGCCGCCATGAAGATTCTCAAGGACTTCGAGCATGTGATGAAAAGCGCTCAGCATGAGTCGAATGAGCTTCATGAGCAGTATGAGGCATACCGCCTGCGCGTTGATCTTCTTAATGAACGCTATCATCGTCCGACAGTGCTCAGGCGGCCTCATGAGATTGAGGATTTGTACGCTGCCGTGGATGCCGCAGACGCCGCGCTTGCTTCGGCGGCTAAAGACGAATACATCGAGCGCTGCGTTAACGAGGTTATGGCCGAACACGGGGCTGACGTTGTCCGTTATGCGGTTATGGATGGGTCTGGCAAGCCGTGGCGCCTTATCTTCGACACGAACAAGCGCAAGGCGGTTGCCGTCCTTAAGGGATCGCACGAACAGCAGCTTGTGATGCGAGTTGTCGAGGCCGATCCATCCGAGTTTTCGGAAGATCCGGTTAATCCCACCGTCATCAAAGATATGAAAGCCCAAGATCAAGCGACGGTCGACAAAGTCGTTCAGGACCAAGTTGAGTTCTGCGATTTTTACCAGCAGTTTAAGGAAGACCTTAAAGAACGCGGCGTTGTTGTCGCG
>CABSNX010000265.1 GCA_902479205.1 uncultured Collinsella sp.
CGGTACGCTTATTGGCAGGCATGCGCATGCGGCTATTGCTGCGCAGGCACAGGATACGCCTGCAGCCGTCATCAATCAGACGGCGCGTGGCGAGCTCGCCGATGCCATAGCTGTCACTTGCAATCTGGACAGAGCCCTCGCCAAGATCGCAGTCGATGCCAACCAGGCTCAAGCCCATCTCGGCATATGCCTCGGCACCGATATTGAGGGAGTTGACGATGACGCCGTCGACCATATTGCGGCGGAGCATGTCGATATAGGAACGCTCAAGATCAGGTCGATTGGCGCTGTTGCACAGCAACATCTTAAAGCCGTTTTCCGCCAACGTGCGCTCGACCGCCTGCACAACCTGAGCATGGAACGGACTGCTCACAAAGGGAACGATCATGCCGATAAGGTTCAGACGGCCGTTGAGCATGGCACGGGCGATATCGTTGGGCGTATAGTTGATGCGCTCCATCGCGGCGTGGACCTTATCGCGGGTCTCTTGGCTAATATAACCGCGGTTATTAAGCACGCGAGATACCGTAGTAGGCGAAACCCCCGCCACCGCTGCAACTTCCTTGATGCCAGGCTTAGCAGAATCCTTAGAACGAGTGCCCTCGCGAGCCATAGCACCCTCCCCCATCAACATGTCATACGTTTACATACGAACAAAGCATACCCCAACAACAGCGGGAAGACGGTAACAGCACAAGTAAGTAAACGACTCATCCAACTAATTAGGAGAGTTCCGCCTAAAGGGTGACTACACAGGACCCCGCCGGGGCTGTTTGGGCTACCTCCCAAAATATTCCGCAGGACGCAAGAAGCCCTCGCCGCACGAAGTGCGCAGCGAGGGCTTCTTGCATGTCCGAGGACGTTTTGGGAGGTAGCCCAAACAGCCCCGGCGATCCTGCGGGAGTTAAATCCCTTTAGAACTTGTCGTGGAAGGTACGCGCAATGACCTCGTCCTGCTGCTCCTTGGTGAGCGTGTGGAAGTTCACGGCATAGCCGGAAACGCGGATGGTCAGCTGCGGGTACTTCTCGGGGTGAGCCTGAGCGTCGAGCAGCGTCTCACGGTTGAAGACGTTGATGTTCAGGTGGTGGCCACCCTTCTCGGCATAAGCGTCGAGCATGTGGACCAGGTTATCGGCCTGGGTCTCGGAAACTTCAGAAACCTTCATAATGTGTCTCCTTCGATTAATAGGCGCCGGCCGAAACCGGCGCGCTAATCAGTAATCGTTATTGTTAGTATAGCACTAACAATAGTTACTCGCCCAGCTGATCAAGGTCGATATCGCCAAAGAACACCTGGTCCTCCTTGCCGAGCGCACTCGGGATGATGGAGAAGGTGTTGGAGATGCCGTCCTGAGCATCGCGGAACGGGAGCTTGGAAACCGAAGACAGCGAAGCGATGGCGCCGTGGCTATCGCGCTTGTGCATGGGGTTAGCACCCGGGGCGAACGGCTGGCCAGCCTTGCGGCCGTCGGGCGTGGAGCCGGTCTTCTTACCGTACACGACGTTGGAGGTAATGGTCAGAACCGAGGTCGTGGGCACGGAGTTGCGGTAGGTGTCGTTCATGCGGATGTACTCCATGAACTGGTGCACAACGTCGTGAGCGATCTGGTCGACGCGGTCGTCGTCGTTACCGTACTTGGGGAACTCGCCCTCGGTCTCGAAGTCGACGATGATGCCGTTCTCATCACGGACGGGGTGGACCTTGGCGTACTTGATGGCGGACAGGGAGTCAGCCACGACGGAAAGGCCAGCGATGCCGGTAGCGAACCAGCGGTGCACGTGCTTGTCGTGCAGAGCCATCTGGATGCGCTCGTAGCAGTACTTGTCGTGCATGTAGTGAATGATGTTCAGCGAGTTGACGTACACGCCAGCGAGCCACTTCATCATGTCGTTGTACTTGGCCACAACGTCGTCGTAATCGAGCGTATCGCCCTCGACGGCGCGATACTTGGGGCCGACCTGCTTCTTGGAGACCTCGTCAACACCGCCGTTGAGTGCGTAGAGCAGGCACTTGGCAAGGTTGGCGCGGGCGCCGAAGAACTGCATCTCCTTGCCGATGCGCATGGAGGACACGCAGCAGGCAATGCCGTAGTCGTCACCGTGATAGACGCGCATGAGGTCGTCGTTCTCGTACTGGATCGAGGCTG
>CABSNX010000266.1 GCA_902479205.1 uncultured Collinsella sp.
CATACGTCGCGGTATAGACGCCCATGGCGTGATACATGTTCTCCTTGGACGAAAGGTAGCGATTGTTGGAGGCACGGAACTTGGCGCGCTCGGTCTCCTCGTTGGCAAAGCTCTTGACTACGCGCATGCCCGCAAGCGAATCCTGCAGCTGCGCATTGATGCCGCTGATCTTTTTGCGGTTGTCGCTAAAAACCTCGCGCATGCGCATGTTCTGCCAAAACATGATGACCGCAAACGCCGCCGTCACCACGGCCATGGCGAGCGCCAGCACCGGGGCGATGGTAAAGAGAATCACAAACGATCCGATAATCTCGATGCCGCAGATGATGATCCACTCGGGCACGTGGTGCGCCGCCTCGCAGATATCGAACAGGTCGTTGACCACGCGGCTCATCATGTCGCCCGAGCTGTTGCGGTCGAAGTACGCAAAGCTAAAGCGCTCATACTGGTCGAACAGGTCCTCGCGCATTTTGGACTCCATGCGCGCGCCCATCACGTGACCCCAATAGCTCACAAAGTAGCGGCAGGCGCAGCGGACGGCATACATCAACACCAAGCCCACCGCGATCATGCCGAGCGCCTGCATAATGGCAGTCTGACCCTGAGTAAACAGCCCACCGGTCAAATTGCGCAGGATAATGGGGAACGCCAGGTCAATGGCGGCAAGCACCAGAGCGCAAACAGTATCAGCAACAAAAAGCCCCATCTGGGGCTTGTAGTAAGAAAGAAACCTCTTCAGCATGTGATCCTCAAAGAAATATCAGCAACGTAAGGCCCTGGAACAAAGCAATCAGTAGTACTTGTCCCAGGGCTATCCCCACTCGTTAAAGCTCCGTGCCCCCAAGGCGGTGCGCGATGCTATCGCAGGCCAAGGCGCCCACGACGGTCTTGGCGTCTTCGATCTTGCCGTCGAGCACGGCGTCGATCAGCTCGTGCAGCGGCACCAGGTCCACGTTGACAAACTCGTCATCATCGGGGTTGGGCGCGTCGAACTCGAGCTTGGTGGCTAGGTAGATATGAATGATCTCATCGCAAAAACCGCAGGACGTGACAATCGACGTCAAAAAGCGAATACGACCGGCCCTAAAGCCCGTCTCCTCATGCAGTTCGCGCTTGGCGCAATCGAGCGGGTCCTCGCCTGGATCGAGCTTGCCGGCGGGAATCTCGACCGTCACGCGGTCGATGGCGGTGCGGTACTGACGCACCAGTACGATCTTGCCGCTCTCGGTCAGTGCCACAACAGCCGCCGCACCCGGATGGCGAACGATATCGCGGGCGCTGCGGCGACCGTTGGGCAGCTCAACCTCAAGACGGTGGACGTCGAGGATCTTGCCCTTCCAGGCGCACTCCTCCGAAAGAATCTTCTCGTGCAGCTCGGCATCGTGCGGGTCGTCGTCGCCCAGCACCAGTGCCGGCTCGTCAGCGACCTCGCCACCAGGCTCGCCCTCGGCGTGCCCATACATGCGGCTGTCCTCTTCGACGATCTGCGCGTCCACGAGCTCTTCGTTCTTCTCGTCCATCCGTCTCATTCCTCTCGGATTTTAGGCATCCCAGGCGTCGCGGCCGCGCAGCGCGCGCAGGCCGATGTCGTGACGCAGGGTCTTGCCCTCAAAATCAATCTTCTCGCAGGCCTCGTAGGCAAGGTTGCGAGCGTTCTCGAACGTGTCGCCCAGAGCGGTCACGGCGAGCACGCGGCCGCCGTTGGTCACGAGCCGGCCGTCCACCACGGCAGTGCCCGCGTGGTACACGGTCACGTTCTCCATGGCCTCGGCATCGGCGATACCGGTGATGACCTTGCCCTTCTCGTAGCTGCCGGGATAGCCCGCGCTCGTCAGGACAACGGCCACGGCCCACTCGTCACGCCAGTCGAGCTCAATCTGATCGAGCTCGCAGTTGGCACAAGCCAGCATGACCTCGACCAGGTCGTTCTTAAGGCGCGGCAGCACGACCTGCGTCTCGGGGTCGCCAAAGCGGGCATTGAACTCCAGCACCTTGGGCCCGGCAGGCGTGAACATAAAGCCGCCGTACAGGCAGCCGCGGTAGTCGATACCCTCAGCAGCGAGCTCGGCCACGGTCTGCTCCATGACCTTCACCATGGTGGCGCTGTCTCTTATACACATCTCCGAGCCCACGAGA
>CABSNX010000267.1 GCA_902479205.1 uncultured Collinsella sp.
TGCCGCGGCAGCGGCAAGCGCCATCTCCTGGGCCTTGTCCGCCGCGGCAAGCCTGGCCTGCAGCTCGGCAATCTGAGCATCACGTGCAGCCAAATCGTTTTGAGCAGCATTGCGCGCCGCCGACTCGGCAAGCTTGGCTTCGTCATCTTTGCGCTCCAGTTGCGCACGCAAATTGTCGATTTCTCGCTGAAGCTCGGCGTTCTCCTTTTGAGCGTCGGCACGGGCCTCAACCGCCGCGCGCTGACTTGCGCTCTCGCGCTCTGTGGCAGCGTCCTCGAGCTTGGCGCGCAGCTCGGCAAGCTCAGCGTCGCGCTTGGCAACCTCTTGTGCCAGCTTCTGCTCCGCAGTGTTCTTCTGCTCGGCAAGCTGAGCGTTGCGCTGAGACTCTGCCTTTTGCAAGGCAGCCGTCGAACGCGAGCGCTCAAGCTCCAGCGCCTGCTCGCCCTCGCGCTGGACTGCCCTCACACGCTCATCCAGATCGCGCGAAAACTCGGCATCGCGTACTTGCTTGACGATATCCGCATAGCCAGACGCATCGACCTTAAAGACTTCGCCACAATGCGGACACTTGATCTCATTCATAGCAGCTCCTCGATGGACGCAAATTTCAACCGCTTACACTCTACCGCGCCGCACGGACAAAAAAGGCGCCGCCACCATAATGGCAACGGCGCCAGAACCACCGCAAAGTTACCAGCTCCCTTTGTGGTGGTTCGAGAATTACAGTCCAAAGAAGCCAAGGATTTGATCTCGGCTTACGGGCTTGTACTCGTTGGCGTCGAGGCCGACATCGTAGCGAAAGACAGGGCGCTCGCGATCGCGGTTGCGCACGTTGGTGCGGTCTCCTCTGCTGTGGACATGCCCGTGTAGCATGATGGCGCCACGCGCCTTACCATTCCAGCTGAGCATGGGGTAATGGCTCATCACCAGACGATGGCCCTTGGCATAGCCGGGAGTAATCTCCAGGTAATCGCGCACGTCTTCCCAAATCTGCGGTGCGTCGGGATCTTCCCAATCGACGTCATGGTTGCCCCGTATGAGCGTCACGTTTTGGCATTCGATACGCTCGCGCAGGCGCACAGCATCCGCCAGGGGCAAACGATAGGTAAAGTCTCCCAAGATATAGAGGCGGTCGTCCACAGCCACGCACTCATTGATGGCATCGATGACTTTGCGGTTCATCTCCTCGACCGAATCAAACGGTCGATCCATGTCGTGCAAGATATTCGTATCGCCCAGGTGCAGGTCGGCGGTAAACCACATCATCGTCTCTGTCCTCATTTCGCAATGCGTCCAACTCGTGCTAAGTATACAGACACAGCGATGCGGCGGTTAGCCAAAGAGCCCGCCGAACAGTCCGCGGCGACGCTTGTCTTGCTTTTTCGAAGCGTCACCCTGAGTTTTCTTGTCCTTTTGCTTTTTGCGATCCTGCTCCAACTCATCGTCATCGAGTAGCATATCCCACTCAAACGGATCGTCTGCCAGATCGAACTGGTCGTCGTCATCAAACATGGCAGTCCCCTTTACCGACTAGCGAGCATCCACCACGTAGAGTCCAACGCGCACCTGATGCCACGGGCTGCGTTCGGGAGCGACCTGTTGCACGCGGGCCTCAAATACGTCATCGTGGCCGTAATACATCATCAAGGACAGCGGGCCGACCTCGTTTCCCGGAACATAGCCAAGTTTGGTCTTGCCATAGTAGATTGCAACCGCCTCGGAGTCATGGGGATTATCGCGCTCGGCGCACAGCGTCAGTTTATCGCCCGCTTTAAGATCGCCTAGGACCAAAGCGCCGTCGGCATACTGAAATCCCGCAATATGAAACGACAGAAGAACACGTGAAGGCTCGTACATGGCAACTCCCCTAACGGCCGGATAAACCGGCGCTTAACCTTATTGAGAAGTCTACGAACTCGTGCGGACACAAATTCGCCCCACCTCGTGTCTTTTCGACCGTTTGTCGCTACGCCATCTGATTCTAGTGTACAAACATGCGCACGAACTTGTGCTTCCAGCTTGCGTAGGGCGCATAGCGGAATGGCACGTCCAGCCAGGTTGCCTTGTTCACGATGCTCTTCTTGTGGCTAAACGTAT
>CABSNX010000268.1 GCA_902479205.1 uncultured Collinsella sp.
GAGATACTGATCGGTCTCGTGGGCTCGGAGATGTGTATAAGAGACAGCCATCGGAGCGTTTCGACAAAATAGACGAAGATATAGTCGACCCCCAGGGCTTAGGTCCCGACCCCCAAGAACAGTTCCCTATCGACCTAGAGGCAGACGAGAACGTCCATGTTACCTGCGTGGGCAAGGACACGGATGGCTACGGCGACGCTGTGTTGGTCTTTGCGGTGACAAACAACACCGATGTCGACATGATGTTTGGCGATGTCGATGCTTATGCCTACGTCAACGGCGTCGTCCGCGACGTGCGCATGCGCCAGCCCGTCGCCGCAGGCGAAGAAACGACCGCGATGCTCACCTTTGTAGGCACCTTCGACGACCCAAACTTTGACGTGAACAACGACCTCAACGACATCTACCTCAACATCTGGATGTTTGAGGAGCAAACGGGCAACGTCTACTTTAGGGACTTGGTCCACATTCCGTAGCGGGTGACGCTCGGCACATGACAAGCGGAGCATATAACGCAAAACGAGGGACGACCCAATCGGATCGCCCCTCGTCTTTAACACATCAACTATGCGCGTAGCGTTTACTTGACCACCAGATTGACCAGCTTGCCGGGCACGCAGATGGCCTTGACGACCGTCTTGCCCTCGAGCCACTTGGAAACGGCGGCCTCGGCTGCGGCCTGCATCTCCTCATTGGAGGCATCGCGGGCCACGTCGATGCGGCCACGGACCTTGCCGAGCACCTGGACGACGATCTGCACCGTGTCCTCGATGGACTCGGCCAGGTCGAACTCGGGCCAGGCGGCGGTGTAGGCGTTGCCCTCGCAGCCGAGTGCCTCGTGCCACAGCTCGTCGGCCCAGAACGGGCAGATGGGCGCCAGGACGCTCACGATGTCCTTGGCCACGCCGTAGCACAGGGCCTTGTCGCGGTCAGCGCCCTCGGTGGCGTTGAGGTAGGCGCTCGCCGCGTTGACGAGCTCCATGACGGCCGAGATCGCGGTGTTAAACTGGCCGCGATCGAAGTCCTCGGTGCACTTGGCGATGGTGCGGTGACGCTCGCGATAGAGCTTCATCGCGGTCTCGTCGAGCACGGACTTGTCAAAAGCCACTTTGGCGTCGCCGGACTGGACGAGCTGCCACACGATACGCCAGGCGCGCTTGATAAAGCGGTTGGCGCCCTCGACGGCCTTGGGATCCCAGTCGAAGTCCTTCTCGGGCGGGGCGATAAACAGGATCGCCAGACGCATGGTGTCGGCGCCGTAGGGCTCGATAACCGAACTCGGGGGAACAACGTTGCCCTTGGACTTGGACATAGTGTCGCCGTTCTCGTCCTTGACCATGCCCTGGCACAGCAGGTTGGTAAAGGGCTCGTCCACGCTCAGCAGACCGAGGTCGCGCAGCGCCTTGGTAAAGAAGCGACTGTAGAGCAGGTGCAGGATGGCGTGCTCGATGCCGCCGATGTAGTTATCGACGGGCATCCAACGGTCTGCCGCCTCGCGGGAGAAAGGCAGCTCGGTGTTGTGCGGGTCGGTATAGCGCAGGTAATACCAGCTGGAGCAGGTGAAGGTGTCCATGGTATCGGTCTCGCGCTTGGCCGGGCGACCGCAGACCGGGCAGGTGGTCTCGTAGAAATCCTTGCACTCGGCGAGGGTCTCGCCGGCGCCCAAGTCCAGGTTCTCGGGCAGCGTCACAGGCAGCTGATCCTCGGGCACGGGTACGATGCCGCAGTGCTCGCAGTGGATGGCCGGGATGGGGTTGCCCCAATAGCGCTGACGGCTGATGAGCCAGTCACGCAGGCGGAACTCGACCTTACGACGGCCGCAGCCCATGGCCTCGAGGTCAGCCACGATGGCAGCCTCGCCCTCGGAGTGCTTGCCGCCGCGCATGCCGGTGTACTTGCCGGACTGGACGAGCGTGCCCTCGGCAGCGTGAGCGCAATCCCAGTCGACGGTCTCGGCATGGAAGGTATCGATGGTCTCACCGCTGGCCTCGACGGCAGCACGGTCGTCGTCGTCCAGAATGATCGGCACGATCGGCAGGTCGTACTTGCGGGCACACTCAAAGTCGCGCTGGTC
>CABSNX010000269.1 GCA_902479205.1 uncultured Collinsella sp.
GCTATGGCCCATGCGACAACCCGAGCCTTCGCCGACGAACGCCGTACCCATTATGGAAATGCTCGAGCATAATGCCTCGGTGCAGGTGGCAGAAATTGCCCAGACCTTTGGCGTGTCCTCCGTCACCGCCCGCGCCGACCTGGACGCGCTCGCCGAAGCAGGCAAGCTGCGCCGCACACACGGCGGTGCCGTCTCGCTCCACAAACGCCTGACCGTCTCCACGCAGGATCGCCGCATCAATGTCAACGTCGCTGCCAAGCAGGCCATCGCGCAAAGCGCCATCGAGCTCGTCAATGACGGCGACACGCTGCTCGTCGACTCGGGCACCACGGCGCTCGAGTTCGTCCGGCTCCTCGACCAGCGCGACGGCATCACCGTCATCACGGCAGACATTACCATTGCCGATTACATCGACGAGAGCATGCCCTCGGTCGATGTCGTCATGCTGGGCGGAGCGCTGCGCAAAGGCCATCGTTATTTGTACGGACCGCTCACTATGCAGGCGCTCCAAATGGTCCATGCCGACCTGGCCGTCATGTGCCCCGGCGCCTTTGTCTCCAGCTGCGGCTTTACGACCGACTTTCCCCAGATGGCCGAGACCAAAACGGCTATGATCGCCGCGGCCCATCAAAGCGTCGCCCTCATGGACGCCAGCAAGGTCAACGGACGCGGCATGTACCGTTTTGCCGAGCTGACCGATGTCGACACCATCGTGATGGACCGTGACCCCGATCATGCCGTCGCCACCTCAATCGCCGAGGCCACCGACAGCGCACGTCCAGCCCTCATCATCGCCGGCGCTTAAACAAAAACCACCACAAAGGTGCCTGTCCCCTTTGTGGTGGTTGTGATGGTTGAGCGTCAAAAGTGAATGTGTCGCTACTTGGAGAGCTCGTCGGCGAGGACCTCGATCTGAGCGCGCGAGGCGTCGTTGAGCGAGCCCAGGACAGTCACCTTGTTCTGCGCCAGGGTGATGTCCTTCATACCCTCGAGCTCCTTGGTCATAACCTTGGCAGCTGCGGGCGCCCAAGAACCGGCCTCAACGAGCGCCACGGTGCGGTTCTGGTAGGCATGCTCGGCGAGCGTGTGGATGAAGGTGCTCATGAACGGGAAGATCTCGCCCTGATAGGTAATGGAAGCGAGCACCAGACGGTCGTAGCGGAACGCATCCTCAACGGCCTCGGCCATGTCGTCGCGAGCCAGGTCAAAGACAGAGACCTTCTGGCCGCGAGCCTCAAGCGCAGATGCAAGCTCCTCAACGGCAGCCTTCAGATGGCCATACACGCTCGCGTAGGCGATCGTGATGCCCTCGTCCTCGGGCTGATAGCTCGACCAAGTGTTGTAGGTGTCGAGGTAGTAGCCCAGGTTCTCGGTCAGCACGGGGCCGTGGAGCGGGCAGATGATCTGGATATCCAGATCGGCGGCCTTCTTGAGCACGGCCTGCACGAACTTGCCGAACTTACCGACGATGCCAAAGTAGTAGCGGCGAGCCTCGCAAGCCCAGCCCTCGGGATCCTCGATGTCGTTGGCGCCAAACTTGCCAAAGCCGTCGGCGCTAAAGAGCACCTTGTCGGTGGCCTCGTAAGAGAACAGCACCTCGGGCCAGTGAACGTTGGGGGCGCCGATAAAGGTCAGGCTGTGGCCGCCCAGATCGAGCACATCGCCCTCTTTGACGACTATCTTGCGCTCGGGGAAGTCGGTGCCAAAGTAGTTGACCATCATGCGGAAGGCGCCCATGCTTGCCACGATCTGCGCCTGGGGATAGCGCTCCATAAAGGCAGCGATACCGGCGGAGTGATCGGGCTCCATGTGATGGACGACCAGGTAGTCGGGCGTACGGCCATCGAGCACGGCCTCGAGGTTGCCGAGCCACTCGTCAACAAAACCGCCGTCGACTGAATCGGCGACAGCGATCTTTTCGCCCAAGATAACGTAGCTGTTGTATGCCATACCGTTCTCGGACACATCGTACTGGCCCTCGAACAGGTCAATGTCGTGATCGTCGACACCGATGTAGCGGATATCCTTGGTGATCTCCATCAGGCAAAGCCTCCTAGATAGACAAA
>CABSNX010000270.1 GCA_902479205.1 uncultured Collinsella sp.
GTATAAGAGACAGGCCCAGGGCAGCAAGCTGCGCTTCGAGCTCGGCCATACCGGGAGCACCGGCACCAGAAGCCGCCTGATACGTCGAGACGATCATGCGCTTCACGCCGGCAAGCTGATGCAGCGGCCACGTGGGAACCAGGCCGATGATGGTCGCGCAGTTGGGGTTGGCGATAAGGCCGTGATGCCACTTGATGTCGTCGGCATTGATCTCGGGCACAACCAGCGGCACCTCGGGATCCATGCGGAAGGCATGGCTGTTGTCGACCACGACGGCGCCGCGCTTGACGGCCTCGGGCAGTAGCTCCTTCGCGATGTCGTCGCCGGCAGCTCCAAGCACAATGTCACAGCCCTCAAAGGCCTCGGGACAAGCCTCTTCGATCACGATCTGCTCGCCACGGAACTCGACGGTCTTGCCCGCAGAACGCGCGCTCGCCAGCAGCTTGAGCTTGCCAACCGGGAACTCCTGCTCGTTGAGGCACTCGAGCATCTGGGTGCCCACGGCTCCCGTCGCGCCCAAAATAGCAACCGTGTACTGTTTCATGCTTCCCCCTTTAAAGGTTGTGGCTTTTGCCCGCACGCCAAGCAGGCCGATTATTGTTGCCAGTGTATACAAGAACGGGGCGGGCACGAAACCCGCCCCGTCGAAACGAAACCGAAACGAAACGCCCCGCCATAGATTTTTGAGGCAAGTCCAAAAATCTACTGGGATAGCAGCTACTTGTGGAGCGCGACCAGAGCGGGATCGACCGGCGCGGGAGCCTCCAGATCGGAGACCTTCACAATGCCGTTCTCGTCGGAGAAGGCGCGGTAAATGGTCTGAATCGCCAGATCAAAGTCCTTCTCCTCCACACCGATGATGATATTGATCTCGTCGCAGCTCTGCGAAATCATACGCACGCTCACGCCAGCCTGGCCAAGCATGCCAAACAGGTGGCCCGAGATGCCGGCACGACCGCGCAGGTTACGGCCGACGGTCGCGATAAGTGCCAGACCCTCGACAACCTCGATCTCGAGCGGCTCGACCTCCTGCTGAATGTCGCCCACGAGCGAGTACAGTGAATCGTGAACGTCCCGCTCCTGCACCACGGCGCCAAAGCGGTCGACACCGGTGGGCATGTGCTCGACGGAAACGTCATAGCGCTCGAACACCGAAAGCGCACGGCGCATAAAGCCGACGCGGGGCTTGGTGCGGTCGCGGGCGACGTTGATGGCGACAAAACCGCGCTTGCCGGTCACGCCGGTAATGATGGGCTCCGCCTCGCCTTCATCAGCCGTCTCGCTAATGATGGTGCCGGGGTCCTGCGGCGCATTGGTGTTCTTGATGACCAGCGGAATGCCTGCCTCGCGCACGGGGAACACGGCTTCCTCGTGCAGGACGCTTGCGCCCATGTACGAAAGCTCGCGCAGCTCCTCGTAGGTAACGCGCGCAATGGGCTGAGCCTCCGGAACAATACGCGGATCCGCAGAATAGAAACCCGAGACGTCGGTCCAGTTCTCGTAAAGGTCGGCGCCCAGGCACTTAGCCAAAATCGAGCCCGAGATATCGCCGCCGCCACGATCGAGCAGCTTGATCTGGCCCTCACGCGTCGCGCCGTAGAAACCGGGCATAACAAAGCCGCCCTGCTGACCGTACTCCTGCACCAGCTCGGAGGTGCGGTTCATGCTGAGCGTACCGTCGTGATGGAACGCAACGACCGTCGCGGCATCCAGGAACGGCAGGCCCAGGTACTCGGCCATCAGGCGAGCGGTGAAGTACTCACCGCGGCTCACGAGCTCCTCGGTGGAGTAACCGCCCGAGCGGGCGCGCTCGGCAAAGGCCGCGAACTCCTCGCGGATGGGATAGGTAAGCTCCAGCTCGTCAGCAATATCAAAATAGCGCTGGCCAATGTCCTCGAGCAACTCCTCGCACGACACGTGATACTTAACGTGCGCGTTAACCAGGTAGAGCAGGTCGGTCACCTTGGTGTCGCCCTTAAAGCGGCGACCGCAGGCAGAAACCACCACAAAACGGCGGGCAGGGTCGGCATCGACGATGGCCTTGATCTTCT
>CABSNX010000271.1 GCA_902479205.1 uncultured Collinsella sp.
GAAACCACCACAAAACGGCGGGCAGGGTCGGCATCGACGATGGCCTTGATCTTCTTGAAGTGTTCGGCGTCGGCGACCGACGAGCCGCCAAACTTGGCAATCTTAATCATGGGCTGGAGGTTACCTTTCTAAAAGCCTCTGCGAACCTATTTTGCGTGCTCTGATACCATGGTTTCACCGATTGGGACCAAGGCATCCGAGGAGCAGTGTTATATGGGAACTTATCATAGTACACGAGGACGCACTTTATCGTGCTCAAGTAAGGTGGCAATCCGTACCGGCATCGCTCCCGACGGGGGTTTGTTTGTCTCGGACGAGCTCGGCACCCAGCAGGTCGATATCAGCTCGCTTGCAGCTAAATCGTACTTTGAAATCGCTCAAGATGTGTTGGGAATGTTACTGAATGATTACACGGCCGAAGAAATTTCGGCGTGTGTCGACGAGGCATACCGCGGCACGTTCGCGAGTGAAGAGGTTACGCCGCTCGTCAAACTCGACGCTGCGCCGGGTGTTGACGCCCCTCAGACCTATGTGATGGAACTCTTTGGCGGCCCTACAAGCGCCTTCAAGGACGTCGCCCTGCAGATGCTCCCCCGTCTGATGGCCCGCACTTCCGCCAAGGACGGCGGCGCCGAGCGCATCATGATCGTCACCGCCACGTCGGGCGACACGGGCAAGGCTGCGCTCGCCGGTTTTGCCGACGCTCCGGGCACGGGCATCACCGTCTTTTATCCCGAGGGCAAGGTTAGCCGCGTCCAGAACCTGCAGATGTCCACGCAGGAGGGCGACAACGTCGCCGTCTGCGGCATCCGCGGCAACTTTGACGACGCCCAGAGCGCCGTCAAGCGCATCTTTGCCGATAAGGAGCTTGCCGAGCGCCTGGAAGCCGCCGGCACGGTGCTTTCGAGCGCCAACTCTATCAATGTCGGCCGTCTGGTACCGCAGGTCGTCTACTACTTTGCCGCCTATGCGCAGCTGCTGCGCGCCGGCGCCATCGAGGCCGGCGACGCCGTGGAGTTCTGCGTACCGACCGGCAACTTTGGCGATATCCTGGCCGGCTACTACGCCAAGCGCATGGGCCTGCCCGTCGCCAAGCTCGTCGTGGCGAGCGACAAGAACAACGTGCTTGCCGACTTCCTGACCACCGGCGTGTACGACCGCAACCGTCCGTTCTTCACGACCATCTCGCCGTCGATGGACATCCTCATTAGCTCCAACCTGGAGCGCATGCTGTACTTCCTGTCCGGTGGCGACTGCGAACTCGTTGCCGGCCTTATGGAGCAGCTTGCCCAAACCGGTCGCTACGAGGTGCCCGCCGAGCTGCTGGCCAAGATCCAGAGCGTCTTTGGTTGCGGCTGGGCCAGCGAGGACGAGGTCCGCGCCGCCATCAAGAGCTGCTGGGATGCGAATGGTTACGTGATCGACCCGCACACCGCTTGCGGCTATCACGTCTTTGAGCAGGTCGCTCCCGCCGAGGGCGCCAAGGCCCGCGTGCTGCTTTCGACCGCCAGCCCCTACAAGTTCCCGCGCGCCTGCTGCGACGCCCTGGGCCTCGACGTTCCCGAGGATGATTTTGAGGCTATGCGTGTGCTCGAGCAGGCCACCAACACGGTCGCCCCGACCCAGCTCGCCGAACTCGAATCCAAGCCCGTCCGCTTCGAAGACGTCTGCGACGTAGCCGACATGGCCAACTACGTAGAGTCTGCAGCAAAAAAGATGGCTTCCAACTAAAACCCCTTATAAGGCGCCGGCGAAAGCCGGCGCACTTTCTTTCATCAGATAACCCCCGGGATGATGACGAACGCGCACAGCGTGCCTGGCTGTTTAGTTCGTCGCGAGTTCCGCACGCAAAGGAAGCACTTAATGTGCTTTCCGTCTTGCGCAGGACTGCCCGAGCAGCGAACTAAACAGCCAGGCACGCCAGGAGGACCCACATGATCAAAATCACCGTCCCAGCAACCAGCGCCAACTTGGGCATTGGCTACGATACCCTCGGCATGGCCGTCAGCCTCTACTCGCACTTTACCTTTGAGCGCGCCGA
>CABSNX010000272.1 GCA_902479205.1 uncultured Collinsella sp.
ATCGGTCTCGTGGGCTCGGAGATGTGTATAAGAGACAGGGCCATATCGGTAACGTCCTCGACCTCGAACTGCGTGAGGCAGTTGCTACAGTTGCCGCAGCCCTCGGCGTCGTCTGCCGTGCCGCCCGCGGCGGCTGCCGCTTGCTCGGCCGCGGCCTCGTCGCCAAAGTAGCGCAGCATGTATTCGCGCAGACAGCCGGTGGTATTGCAGTAGCCCTCCATCTGGCTGAGCAGGCGATAACGGCTCTGGAGCGCCCACGCGCGCTGCTCGTCGTCGAGCGCCTCGTCGGCCGCATCGCCGCGGTCGATCAAAAAGCGGCGCATGCGAAAATCGTTGCCATTCCACAGCAGGTGACAGCTTGCCGGGTCGCCATCGCGACCGGCGCGGCCCGCCTCCTGGTAGTAGGCCTCGATGCTCTCGGGCACGTTGTTATGGATCACGTAGCGCACGTTAGGCTTGTCGATACCCATGCCAAAGGCGTTGGTGGCAACCATCACCTGGATATCGTCGTCGATAAAGGCGCGCTGGCTTTGGCGACGGGCGTCGTTGCCCATGCCGGCATGGTAGCGGCCAACGCGAATGCCGCTGGGGCCCAGCGCCTCGGCAAGCTCGCCCGCCAGCGCATCGACCGTCTTGCGGGTCGAGCAATACACGATACCGCTCTCGCTCGAATGCGCGATCACATAGTCGCGCACCCAGGCAGTCTTGGCCTTGTCGCCCATCTCCTCGCAACCAAAGTAGAGATTCTTGCGATCGAAGCCCGTCACCACCGTCGCAGGGTTTTGCAGGCCGAGCATCTGCTGAATATCCGCACGCACGCGCTCGGTCGCCGTGGCGGTAAACGCCGCCACGATGGGGCGCTGCGGCAGGGAATCGATGAACTCACGAATCTGCAGATAGGCGGGGCGGAAATCCTGACCCCATTGGCTTACGCAGTGGGCCTCGTCAATGGCCACGAGCGGCACGCCAATGCCGGCGGAACCCGCAGCCTCCTGCGCAAAGGCTAAAAAGCGTGGCTCGAGCAGGCGCTCGGGTGCCACATACATTAGCTGGTAGCGCCCCTCACGAGCACGCTTGAGCACGGTATTTTGCTGAGCCGGCGTAAGGCTGGAGTTGAGATAGCTGGGGCGCGCACCCGCCGCGAGCAGCGCGCGGGTCTGGTCCTCCATAAGCGACAGCAGCGGACTCACCACAAAGGTGATGCCGGGCAGCATGAGCGCGGGCACCTGGTAGCAAATGGACTTGCCGGCGCCCGTGGGCATAACACCCAGCGCATCACGACCGGCAAGGATCGCATCGACCATGCGGTCCTGTCCCGGGCGAAACGAGGTGTAGCCAAAATAGGCGCCGAGCGTGTCGAGCGCCATCTGCTGCATGCTATCGGTCATGGTTTCCTAACGTCAGAATCATCTGTCGCCGATTATACGCCGCCACGCGGACCGGTGCCGCACGGCTGTCAGCCACGCTCATTCTGCAGGTAGTCATTTAATAGTCATTGGGGACATTCTTAAACGACTAGTCAAACAAGAACGTCCCCAACGACTAGTCATTTAAGAACGTCCCCAATGACTAAGGAGTGTCCCCAGGTGCCGGCACAAAAGGAACGTCCCCAAGTGCCGGCCCAGCAACGCCGATGTTTTGGCAATGTCAGCGAAAGCCCGCCAGAGCGAGCAAGGTGCCTTGAAACAAGGCGGCATTGACCTTCTGGTCATGCCGCCGAAGTTGAAAGGCAGATTGCCGCTCTGGCGGGCTTGCAGCGTCGGCCGGTCCGCCGTTCGTCAGAACGGCGGAACCAACCCTACATAACCATAACGTAGCGGCTACCCACGTAGTACTGCTTACCCATCAGGACCGGCTCGCCATTGGGACCGGTAAAGCTGGCACGCAGGTTGAGCAGCGGATCATGCGGGGCAATGCCCAGCTCGGCCGCCTGCTCGGCATTGGCACGAACGGCCTCGACCGTGCGGTAGCCAACCGATGCAATCGGCGTTCCGCCAACACGCTCGACCTCGGCAAAAATCGACTTGTCCTCAAG
>CABSNX010000273.1 GCA_902479205.1 uncultured Collinsella sp.
GGAGATGTGTATAAGAGACAGGACCTGCCAATGCACCGTGACCGGTGCCGCCGGTGCCTACGACCTGCTCGTTGAGCACCTTGCCGTCCTGGATGTCATAGATCTTGAACTGCTCGCTGCGGCCAAAGTGCATAAAGATGTTGCCGTTGTCGTACGTCGTTGCCACCCTCATGGTGCCGACCTCCTTTGCTGGCCATGCGGCCGTCGTCGTGGTGATGGGGGAGTATGCGATATTGCCGCCTTCGATGACGATCGACCGTCCATTGACCAGCGCGTTTGCCACCTTGCGATGTGCGCGGCTGCAGATTGCCGCCACCGTGGCGCGGGCAATGCCCATGCACTGGGCGACTTCCTCCTGATTGAGGCCTTCCAGGTCGCATAGGCGCAGGACCTCGAGCTCGTCGACCGTCATGTCGATGGCATCTCCGCTGGCAAGGCCGTCGGGGGTAAAACCGCGATATTCGGGGATGATCCCTACGCGGCGTAGTTTCTCGCGTCTTCCTGCCATACACCCTCCAAATCTGACATATGTCAACAATAAGATAGCTCGCGAGCGGAACCGTGCAAGGCATTTTTGGCATATGTCAGAAAATGAGGGCTTATGTTTGGGCTGTGGGGTCGCGTGCGCCTGGGCTACAATGAATTTCGCTTATAGGCGACTGACAGGAGGGTCAATGAGCAAGGCTGATCAACAGTTTGTAACCATGTGCCGCGATATCTTGGACCATGGCACCACCACCGAGGGCCAAAAGGTCCGACCGGTGTGGGAGGACGGCACCCCTGCCTATACCATTAAAAACTTTGGCGTTACGGCTCGCTACGACCTGCGCGAGGAGTTTCCCGCGCTCACACTGCGTCGCACGGCGCTTAAGTCTGCCATGGACGAGATTCTGTGGATCTATCAAAAGAAGTCCAATAACGTTCATGACCTCAACAGCCATATTTGGGACGAGTGGGCCGACGAAACCGGCTCCATCGGCAAGGCCTACGGGTACCAGATTGGCCAGAAGAGTCATTATGCCGAAGGCGATTTCGACCAGATGGATCGTGTGCTCTACGATCTTAAGCACACACCGTACAGCCGCCGCATTATGACCAACACGTACGTGTTTAGCGACCTTTCCGAGATGCACCTGTATCCGTGCGCATATAGCGTGACCTATAACGTCACGCAGCGCCCGCGGGACGATAAGCCCACGCTCAACATGATTCTCAACCAGCGCAGTCAGGACATTTTGGCCGCGAACAACTGGAATGTGTGCCAGTACGCCATTTTGCTGATGATGGTAGCGCAGTCGGTCGATATGATTCCCGGCGAGCTGCTGCATGTGATTGCCGATGCCCACATTTACGACCGTCATGTCGATATCGTTCGCGAACTTATCGAGCGTCCGCAGTTTGCGGCGCCTAAGGTAACGCTTAACCCCGATGTGCACGATTTCTATGCGTTTACGACCGATGACCTGATCGTCGAGGGCTATGAGCACGGCCCGCAGGTCAAGAACATTCCCATTGCGGTGTAGGTGGCGCTCATGACGTGTAAGCTTTCTGCTATCGTCGCCGTGTGTGACGATTGGGGCATTGGGTGCGAGGGCGACATGGTGGTGTCCAATCGCGCCGACATGCGCCATTTTGTGGCCTGCACCAAGGGTTGCCCGGTCATCATGGGGCGTAAGACGCTGCTGAGTTTTCCCGGTGGGCGTCCGCTCAAGAACCGTCGCAATATCGTGCTTACCCGCGACGAGAGCTTTGCCCCCGAGGGCGTCGACGTGGTGCATAGCATCGACGAGGCGCTCGCTGCGGTTGCCGATGAGCCCGTTGCGTGGGTGATCGGCGGCGGCGATGTCTATCGGCAGTTTTTGCCGTATTGCGCCGAGTCCGAGGTCACGCACAACCATTGCACCCATGCCGTGGACACGTACTTTCCCGACTTGGACGCCGATCCCGCGTGGGAAGTTGCGCGGCGCGATGGGGTTGCCACGATTGCCGCGGGCGAGGGCGACGAAGGCCTCGATTA
>CABSNX010000274.1 GCA_902479205.1 uncultured Collinsella sp.
GAGCAGCTGGGCGGCAGGATCGGTGCAGAAGCCGTGCGTGCCGAGCGAGCCGTCGTCGGTGCACACGTTGACCGTATCGCACAGCGAGCGGAACTCATCGATGCCCACGGCCTTGGACGCGGTGCCAAAGCCCAGGCACACGTCGACGGCCACACCCTGCTCGGCAAGCATGCCGGCAAGGCACAGCACGGGCGGAACACCGATGCCGCCCGCCACGAGCAGCGCCTTCCTGGTGCCCTCGGGCACCAGCCAGCCGCGGCCGCCAGGGCCCAGCAGATTAGAGGTGGAACCGGGGGCCATCTGCGACAGACGACGGGTGTCGTCGCCCACGACGGCGTACCACAGCTCGACGGTGCCGGCCTGGGCGTCGGCGCGATAGTAGCTCAGGGGCACGCGAAGCAGCGAGGACGCATCGCCGGGTACGGCAATGTTCACAAACTGACCGGGCTTGAGCGCACTTGCAAGCTTGGGGGCCGAGATGACGAGCGAGAAGATGCCGTCGGCGATCTCCCGGTTCGAGACGACCTCGAAGTCGTGCATGCGTGCAGTGGAAGGTGTGGGCATAGACGCTCCAATCCCCCATGCGGTTGCATGGTCCAAACGAACAGAAAGCGCGGCACCGCAAGGGCACCGCGCACAAAAGCGATAAGGCTATGCTAGCAGATGCAGCCGTCGGCGAGCGTCTGCTTACCGCCGACAAACACATCGGTGGCACGACCGGTAAGCGTGCGGCCAGCGAAACCGGAGTTCTCGGCGCGCGACTCGTAACCGTCCTCGCCAACCGTCCAGGTTGCGGCGGGGTCGAACACGGTCAGGTCGGCAACGGAGCCCGCCTTGACCTGAACCTGGTCGAGGCCCAGGATCTCACGCGGCTTGATGGCCATGAGCTCGACCATGCGGCCAATGCTCATCTTGCCCGTGTTGACCAGCTCGGTGAGCACGAGCGACAGCGAGGTCTCGAGGCCGATCATGCCAAAGGGCGCAAGCTCGAACTCGCGGGCCTTCTCCCACGGGGTGTGGGGAGCGTGATCGGTGACGATAACGTCGACGGTGCCGTCGATGACGCCCTGACGGATGGCCTCGGCATCCTCCTCGGTGCGCAGCGGCGGATTG
This sequence comes from uncultured Collinsella sp., assembly GCA_902479205.1. Classification (GTDB taxonomy): domain Bacteria; phylum Actinomycetota; class Coriobacteriia; order Coriobacteriales; family Coriobacteriaceae; genus Collinsella. The sequence goes on from CABSNX010000274.1 coordinate 1,114, forward strand.
ACCTTGAGCGAGGTGTTGTAGGTCTCGTCCAGGTCGTTCTCGGTCAGGAACATGTGGTGCGGGGTGGCCTCGCAGGTAACCTGAACGCCGGCGGCCTTACCGGCACGCACGATCTCCAGGCCATGGGCGGTGGAGATGTGCTGGATGTGCAGCTTGGCACCGGTCAGCTTGGCGATCTCGATGTCGCGGGCGATCTGGAGCTCCTCGCCGGCAGCCGGCCAGCCCTCGAGAGCCAGACGGGTCGAGACCTTGCCCTCGTTGATCTGGCCGTGGCCGACCAGGTCCTCGTCCTGGCAGTGGCTCATAAAGACCTTGCCGAACATCTTGCCGTAGTCCATGCAGCGACGGAGCATGCCCGCACCCTGCACGCCGCGACCGTCGTCGGTGAAGGCGACGGCGCCGTGGGCGACCATATCGCCCATCTCGGACATGGCCTCGCCCTTAAGACCGCGGGTCATGGCGCCCGACGGATAGACGCGGCAGTGACCGACCTCGGCAGCGCGGGACTTGACGAACTCCACGACGGTGCCGTTATCGGTGACGGGATCGGTGTTGGGCATGGCGCACACGCCGGTGAAGCCGCCCATGGCAGCTGCGCGGGTACCGCTCTCGATGTCCTCTTTGACCTCATAGCCGGGCTCGCGAAGGTGAACGTGCATATCCACCAGGCCAGGGACGAGGTACTTGCCGGAAAGGTCGCGGACCTCGGCTCCCTCGACGGCGAGATTCTCGCCGACCTCGGCGATCTTGTCGCCGTCAATCAGGACGTCAACGACACCGTCAAGCTCGACGGACGGGTCGACGACGTGGGCATTCTTAAGAAGCAAGGCCATTATCGGCACCTCCAAGCAGCAGATACACTGTCTCTTATACACATCTCCGAGCCCA
>CABSNX010000275.1 GCA_902479205.1 uncultured Collinsella sp.
GGTCATGTCCTGGCCGTCGACGGACTCGACCTCGAGGGCAACCAGGCCGTCATCGATCAGGATGAGGGAGCCCTTCTCGACCTCGGAGGGCAGAGCCAGGTAGTCGAGGGAGATGTGCTCAGCGGTGCCGTGGAAATCCTCGGTCGTGGGCTGAGCGGTGACGACGATCTTGTCGCCGGTCTTGACGGCAACCTTCTTGCCATCGACCAGAAGGCCGGTGCGGACCTCGGGGCCCTTGGTGTCGAGCAGGATGCCGACGGGCATACCGAGCTCCTTGGAAATACGACGGACGCGCTCGATGCGACCGTGGTGCTCGTCGTAGGAGCCGTGCGAGAAGTTAAAACGGGCGACGTTCATGCCCGCCTTGATCATCTCGCGGATGGTCTCGTCGCTATCGCAGGCGGGACCCATGGTGCATACAATCTTAGTGCGCTTGTACATTCAGACCTCCATCTGACATCGTCTTGCGCTGATAGATAAACCATAAGAAATAAAACTGAGTTGATTATAACGAAATGGCGACCGAATACCCCAAAAAATCGACCGTATGCCGAATTAGAAGTTCATTTTTTGCGGAAAAACGGTATATGCAAAAACTTTACCAACCGTTCTAACCGCTGCTATCTGGGCGATATTTCAGTTTGATGATGCGCCGAAGAAAAAACGTTTTATCAATGTTGAGCATCACACGGCCTGCACCGTTGCTTATGGACCATATTTCCAAATGGATTGTTTTGGCTAGACGCGTTGCTTTGGGGTACCATAGCTCCACTATCAACTGCCGCTCAGCACGGCAGCCTTGATGAGCCCTTGCCCTTCTCCTGGGAATTATGATCGGGCATCAATCTGCTGAGTGGCCCGAATCCCAGGAGGGGACTCTATATGCAAAAGGAATACCTGTCCGCCGCGGCGGAGGTGCTCAGCGACCAGGGTGTCGATGAGAACCTCGGCCTGAGCGACGACGAGGCGTCGTCGCGCCTCGCTAAGACAGGCCCTAACAAGCTCGAGGAAGCCGAGAAGACACCGCTGTGGAAGCGTTTCTTTGAGCAGATGGCCGATCCCATGGTCATCATGCTGATCGTTGCCGCCGTCATCAGTGCGCTCACGGGCATGGTCAAGGGCGAGCCCGACTTTGCCGATGTCGTCATTATCATGTTCGTCGTTATCGTCAACTCGGTGCTGGGCGTGGTCCAGGAAGCCAAGAGCGAAGAAGCCCTCGAGGCCCTGCAGGAGATGAGCGCGGCGCAGTCCAAGGTACTGCGCGACGGCAAGCTCGTGCACCTGCCGAGCGCCGAGCTCGTGCCCGGTGACGTGATCATGCTCGAGGCGGGCGACTCCGTTCCGGCCGACTGCCGCGTGCTCGAGAGTGCCACGATGAAGATCGAAGAGGCTGCACTCACCGGCGAGTCCGTGCCCGTAGAGAAGCACGCCAACGTGATCGAGCTTGTCGCGGGCACCGACGACGTGCCGCTCGGCGACCGCAAGAACATGTGCTACATGGGTTCCACCGTTGTGTACGGTCGTGGCCGCGCCGTCGTGGTCGGTACCGGCATGGATACCGAGATGGGCAAGATCGCCGGCGCCCTGGCCGAGGCCAAGGAAGAGCTTACGCCGCTGCAAGTGAAGCTTGCCGAGCTCAGCCGCATCCTCACCATCATGGTGATTATCATCTGCGTCGTGATCTTTGGCGTTGACATCCTCCGCCACGGCGTGGGCAACGTCCTTACCGACCCGACCGCCCTGCTCGACACCTTTATGGTCGCTGTCTCACTCGCCGTCGCTGCCATCCCCGAGGGCCTGGTCGCCGTCGTGACCATCGTGCTGTCGCTTGGCGTGACCAAGATGGCCAAGCGCCAGGCGATTATCCGTAAGCTCTCTGCCGTCGAGACCCTCGGCTGCACGCAGACCATCTGCTCCGACAAGACCGGTACCCTTACCCAAAACAAGATGACCGTCGTCAAGCACGAGCTCGCCGCGCCTAAGGAGAAGTTCCTGGCCGG
>CABSNX010000276.1 GCA_902479205.1 uncultured Collinsella sp.
AATTGCCAGCAGCGCAACTCGTCCCCGCGTCGCCTGCGCGATCGGTTTATCAACGAGCCGACCTCATCGCTCTTTGCGCTCAAGGCCTTTTGGGAGGGCTTTGACGCCAGCGGCGAGACGCTGCGTTGCGTCATTATCCCCAAGCTGCCGTTCTCGAGCCCCACGGATCCTCTTTCGTGTGAGCGCAACCTGCGCGAAGACCGCGCCTGGGCGCGCTACTCGCTGCCCGAGGCGGTGCTCGAAGTCAAGCAAGCCGCCGGCCGTCTCATCCGCTCGTCGACTGATTGCGGTGTGCTCATCTTGGCAGATCCGCGCTTGGTGACAAAGGGCTACGGCAAGAAGTTCTTGACGTCGCTGCCCACGACTTCCTACCAGCGTATCGAGTCGGCACAGATCGGTCATTATTTGCAGCTGTGGCGTGCACGCCACGAGCGACGCCGTTAAAGCGGGCAGGTCAGGCTCTTCGCCATATCGCATAGACGCAATGCCTGGGCGGGGTCATCCAGTATGCGGATGGCTCCGCCCGCTGCGATTACCTGGCAGAACAGCCAATGCTCTGACCCATAACGCACGGTCACCGTCGCCATGTCTGCCCCGTTTGGCTCAATCGACATGATGCCGGCCCAGTCTAGGCGCTCTGCCATGTCGAGCGGCATGAGGAGTTTTGCGCTCTGCTCCGCTTGGGAAAGGGATTCGTGGAGGGACAAGGACGCGGGCGCGTGGCGCTCCACGGAATCGTCGGTAAGGGTAAGGCCTTCGATTTTGTCCATGCGGTAGGAGCGCTGCTCATCGACTTCGACATCCCAGGCAATCAGATAGGTTTGGTCGCCATGCGTCGCGATGCGCAGGGGGTCGATGAGACGCTCACGCGGCCGTGTGTCGTCCATCGAACGGTAGATGATGCGGCATCGAACGCCGTCTTGAATCGCGCAGTTCAGCTGTTGCCAGTGCGATCCTCGGGCAACGGTATCGACGACGCGCTGGTTGTAGCCGAGTTTCTCGGGTAGGAGGGCGTGTCGGATACGCTCTGCTGCCCGAGAGTCGATTCCCATCGATTCGAGTTCGTGGTTGAGCACGGCACCTTCGGCGGCACTTAGGCGCAAGGGCAGCACACGCCCCGCATCGCCTGTCAGGATGATGCACTCGCTGTGGCGCTCGCAGATGATGCGTGCGCCCGACTCACGGTCAGCGAGGGTCGAGACGATATCGATAATTTCGTCGAGCGCCGCACCCGTGATATCAAAACGGCTGCAGATATCCCCTCGTGTCATACCGGTCTCACCGGCAGCGTAGAGGGCCTCCATGATGTCAATCGCACGCGAGAGCCTTTGCTCGCTGGTGAGTTTACGCACGGGCATGCTCGTGCACCGTCCTTTCGATGAGGTGGTTCCACGCCAGTTTAAGTGCATCGGGAGCAACGGGTCTCATGCCGTCCATGGCGTGCTCCATGCAAAACGAGGCGGCGGCATTAAGATCGCGCACGCCGACGGTCCAAGTCCAACCCTCTTCGGTGCGTGTGAGCTCCCCGCGACCGCGCGTAAGGTCGCTGACCATGTCGGCCTGGGCTTGCGGGGCGAACGAAAAAGTCGCCATAACGGGCGTGCAATCGGCAAAATCAAACTCAAAGAACAAACGATCGTTCAGGTTGAAGTCGGCGGGGATGGAGTAGGCCTTCGAGGGGCGCCATGCGCGAACGATGCGGTCGCAGCGAAACGTCCTGATTTCATCGGTGGCGTTGTCGAGTCCGCAAAAATACGCCACGCCCTCGTGCTCGAACATGCCGTATACGCAAACGGTGCGCTCTTTTTGCTCTCCGTGCCCGTTTTGATACAGAAAGCGCAGCGCGCAGCGCTCGGCGAAAGCGCTCCACACCGCATCGACGGCGGGTGAGCGACGGGCGGGAGGCTCTTCTGCGGTCGATGCGCCGGTGAGGTAGGCGATCTTGGAGCGTATGTCTGCAAGCGGCGTGGCAAACGTGGC
>CABSNX010000277.1 GCA_902479205.1 uncultured Collinsella sp.
GCGCCGTCGCGTGGCCCTGTGCAAGCTGCTGCTCGAAGCTCCCGACCTGCTGCTACTCGACGAGCCCACGAACCACCTGGACGCCGAGTCGATCCTGTGGCTCGAGCACTTCCTGCACAACTACCAGGGTGCCGTTCTGGCCGTCACGCACGATCGCTACTTCCTGGATAACGTTGCCGAGTGGATCTGCGAGGTCGACCGCGGTCACCTTTATCCCTACAAGGGCAACTACTCCACGTATCTGGAGACCAAGGCCGCCCGTATCGAGGCGCAGGGCAACCGCGACGCCAAGCTCGCCAAGCGCATGGAGGCCGAGCTCGAGTGGGTGCGCAGCTCGCCCAAGGCCCGTCAGGCCAAGAACAAGGCCCGTCTGGCTCGCTACGAGGAGATGGAGGCCGAGGCCCGCGCAAGCCAGAAGCTCGACTGGACCGATATCCGCATCCCTGTGGGCCCGCGTCTGGGCAACAAGGTGCTTGAGGCCCATCACCTGCACAAGGAGTTCGACGGCCGCGTGCTCATCGATGACCTTTCGTTCACCCTGCCGCGCAACGGCATCGTGGGCGTCATCGGCCCCAACGGTGTCGGTAAGACCACGCTGTTCAAGACGATTGTGGGCCTGGAGCCGCTGACTTCGGGCTCGCTCGAGGTGGGCGAGACCGTCAAGATCTCTTACGTCGACCAGAACCGTTCTGGCATCGACCCCGACAAGAACCTGTGGGAGGTCGTCTCGGATGGCCTGGACCACATGATGGTCGGCGAGACCGAGGTTCCGAGCCGCGCGTACGTGGCGAGCTTTGGCTTTAAGGGCCAGGACCAGCAGAAGCGCGCTGGCGTACTCTCCGGTGGCGAGCGCAACCGTCTGAACTTGGCGCTTACGCTCAAGCAGGGCGGCAACCTGCTGCTCCTCGACGAGCCCACGAACGACCTCGACGTCGAGACGCTGTCCTCGCTCGAGGCGGCGCTGCTCGAGTTCCCGGGCTGTTCGGTGGTCATTAGCCACGACCGTATGTTCCTGGACCGCGTTGCCACGCACATCCTGGCGTGGGAGGGCACCGACGAGAATCCGGGCAACTGGTATTGGTTTGAGGGCAACTTCGAGGCCTATCAGGCCAACCGCATCGAGCGCCTGGGCGAGGACGCAGCCCAGCCGCATCGTATTCACCGCAAGCTGACGCGTGACTAATTTGTTACGCGGTTTTACCAAACCGCGTAACTGCTCGACGCTGCGCGGGCCGCAAGCACCCCATCTTGCCGTTCAAACCGTCGCTCGCGTACCGAAGTACCGAAGTACGCGTCGCTCCTCTTTCACGGCAACCTGGGGCACTTGCGGCCCGCTCGCTGTTGGTTACGCAACATCAACAAATAAAAACGGCTCAAATCCTGATTAGGATTTGAGCCGTTTGTCGTTACTGCTCGGGTTCTTCGACTTTGTCGATGGTCCAGGCGGCTCCGAGACCGCCGGTGGTGTTGCGGCGGATGCGCACGGCAACCTCGCGGCGCTCGCCGGCCTGCGTGTAGCGCAGGGGGAAGATTGCGCGGTTTCGCGCGGCCTCGATGGTGCCGCGTTCGCGGGCGATCCAGTAGTACTCGCCGACGATGCCGAGCGTGTCGGCGCCGTAGGGGAGATAGGTCGACAACTGGTGCAGAAGCGGGCCGGGGCAGAAGACTTCGGTTGCGAAATCGACGGGGAAGTCCTCGGGGATGGCGGGCGCTGCAGGTGCGGGGGTTGGGGCCGCTGCGGGTACCGAAGCCGGTGCCGGTGCGGGAATTCGGTCGCAAGCAGCGGCGGGCACGGATTCGATGACGGGTGCGGGCTCCAGCGTCGCTTCCGGCTTGATCGTGGAATCTGCGGGCTCCTCGGTGACGGGCGCGTCTACAGCTGCGGTTTCAACCTCAACCTGCGTCGCGTTCTCGTTCTCGACGCTCGGCTTCTGTCTCTTATACACATCTGACGCTGCCGACGAATAGCCT
>CABSNX010000278.1 GCA_902479205.1 uncultured Collinsella sp.
GACAGTATTTGCCCACGGTATTATCGGGTTGGAATGAGGAAGGGGCGGCGCCTGGCGTCGCCTCGTTTGATATAGATGCTGCTGTAAGAAGGGTACGGGCTGGCTGCTATGACTGATGCCGTTGAGGTGCTGCGAATTGACTCGCTTACGGATGAGCGGCTCGATGCCTACGTGCGACTGACCGAGCGCGAGCTACGCTGCGTGCTGGAGCCGCAAAAGGGCATCTTTATCGCCGAGAGTGCCAAGGTTATCGAGCGCGCGGTGCGTGCCGGATATGAGCCGGTGAGCTTTCTTTTGGGCGAACGCTGGCTCGATCAGATGATGCCGCTGTTTGAGCGCCTGGTTGTGCGCGAGGGCGCGGATCCGGTTCCTGTGTTTGTGGCCTCCATGGAGCTCATGGAGCAGTTGACGGGCTTTAACGTGACGCGCGGTGCGCTCGCGGCGTTTCGTCGCCCGCGACAGATTCCGGTTGATGAGTTCTTGGGTGGCGTCGTCGAGGCGGCGGGGGAGCGTCCGGTGCGCGTGTGCGTGCTCGAGGGCATTGTCGACCATACCAATGTGGGCGCGATTTTCCGCTCGGCGGCGGCGTTGAATATTGACGGTATCCTGGTGAGCCCTACGTGTTGTGATCCGCTATATCGTCGTTCGGCCCGTGTGAGCATGGGCACGGTGTTTCAGGTGCCGTGGACGCGTATTGGCAGCGAGGCGCGCGTATGGCCGCACGATGGCCTGGCTGCGCTGCACCATGCCGGGTTTTCCTGTGCCGCCATGGCGTTGACGGATGATTCCGTTTCGCTGGACGATCCTGCGCTGCAGGAGATCGATCGACTGGCGATCTTTATGGGCACCGAGGGTGCCGGCCTGGGAGCCAAGACCATCGCGGGCTGTGACCGGGCCGTGCGCATTCCGATGGCGCATGGGGTCGATTCGCTCAACGTGGCCGCGGCGAGTGCCGTCGCCTTTTGGCAGTTGTGCCCGCACGTGAGCAATGAGTACCACTATCAGCCGGGTTTGTATCACTAGGCAGATGGTTCGCACCGGGCTCTGACTCGGGGTGTTTCGGTCGACGCCGGTCGGTGCTAAGCTGCTATTGGCTTGGGTCTTAAATTACTGTTTTGTCGGTTGACGTGCGCTTTTGGGGAGGGCGTGTGGCTAAGAAATCTACGGCTATCGATGTAACGCAGGGTGTTATTTGGCAGCAGCTGCTTTCGCTATGTGTTCCCATCTTTTTTAGTTCGTTTTTTCAGCAGGCCTACACGCTTATCGGTACCTATATCGTCGGCCAGTTTGGCGGCAAGCTCGCACTGGGTGGCATTCAGGCCACGATGGTGCTCACCGAGCTCTGCATTGGCTTTTGCGTTGGCGTCGGCGCCGGCTGCGCAGTCATTACTGGTCAGTATTTTGGCCAGCACGATGATGACCGGCTGAGTCGTTCGGTCCATACGGCCATGACCCTCGCGCTGGTGGGCGGTATCGTTTTCTCGATTCTTGGCATAGTGTTCGTTGAGCCCATGCTGGTGCTTATGAACACGCCGCATGAACTATTGGCCGAGGGCGCGGCCTATGCTCGTTGCTATTTTGCCGCCATGGTTGCGGCGCTGCTGCTCAATATGGGAACGGCACTGCTGCGCGCCGTGGGCGACACGCGCGGGCCTGCTGTGATCATCGCTTCCGGCTGCCTTGTTAATGCGGTGCTGGATGTCATCTTCGTTGCCGTGCTTCATATGGAGGCTCTGGGCTGCGGCATCGCGGTGGCGCTGACCATTTGCTCCAACGCCACGATGATCGTGATTCGTATGATGCACGCACCGGGTGCGTGGCGGCTTTCGCTGTCCAAGCTCGGCATTGATCCGGGCATTTGTAAGAGCATGATCTCGTGTGGTCTGCCGCTTGGCTTTCAGTCTGCTGCGTATTCGATTTCCAACGTTTTGATTCAGGTGTCGGTC
>CABSNX010000279.1 GCA_902479205.1 uncultured Collinsella sp.
AAGAGACAGCGCATTTGTAGCAGGCTAAGCCGCGCCGCCCGCGGTTTTCGCAGTCGGCCATTACTGCCTCGGCCTCGGCGCGTGTGTCGTAACGGTTTTTGCGTTCGCACGATTTGTAACGCCAGGCTTCATCGCGCTCGGCGTCCAGGGCGTTGCGGCGCTCGTCCTCGCGCGCAAACAGGTCGCTCATATCGCCGCCGGTGGCAGCGCCCAAAAACTCGCTTTTGGCCTTTGACCAGGCGGCTCGCTTTTTGCTTCCCATCTGCTTCGCGCCTCTCTCCAAACGCTGGTATCATTGCTCAGTCAAAGTGATACCAATAAACGTGAGGTCGCCGCGTGATGATCAGAAAAACCCTCGATACCGACATTCCCGCTGTCATGGCTATCTATGACGCGGCCCGCGCCTTTATGCGCGCGCATGGCAACGCCACGCAGTGGCCCGAGGGCACGCCTTCGGCCGAGCAGCTGGCTGCCGATATCGCCGCCGGTGGCAGCTATGTGTGCGAGGAAGACGGACGCGTGGTGGCGACGTTTGCCTTTCTGCCGGGGCCGGACAGTTCCTACGATGTGATCGAGGGCGGCCAGTGGCGCAGCGACGCCCCGTATGCTGTGCTGCACCGCGTGGCATCCGACGGCACCACGCATGGCGTCGCTGCGCCACTGGCCGCCCTCGATCACATCGTAGGCGATCACCTGCGCATCGATACGCACCAGGACAACCTGCCCATGCAGGGTGCGAGCCTCAAGGCCGGATTTGAGCGCGCCGGCATCGTGTATGTGTCAGACGGCACGCCGCGTGTTGCGTTCGATTGGCTGCGCGAGGCGTAAGAGCAGGGGCGCGTGTCAACAATTCATGCGAACGAAAATGGCCCCGGGTGGGGCTATTTTCGTTCGCTGCGCTGATTTAAAGCCGGCTTTCGCAAGGCGCGAACCTACGAAAATCGCCGCGCGGCAACGCGGGGCGATGAGCTCGGTCGGGGGATAGGGCCCGCTTCGCCCGCCGGCCCGTAAATTGTATCATCCAGTGTGGAACGAGGGTGCCCGTTGCCGCGTGCGATGGGCTTGCAATAAGAGGAGAGCCATGTCGAAGCAAGCGGTCGTTGGAATCTTGGCGCATGTCGATGCCGGCAAGACCACGCTGGCCGAGGCCATGCTGTTTAACGCGGGCCGCATTCGCAAGCGCGGCCGCGTTGACGATGGCGACTCGCATCTGGATACGAACGAGATTGAGCGTGAGCGCGGCATTACGATCTTCTCGTCGCAGGCTGTGCTCGACCATGGTGGCACCCACGTTATGCTCGTGGACGCTCCCGGCCATGTCGATTTTTCTGCCGAGGCGGAGCGCACGCTGCGTGCCCTGGACTACGCGATTCTGGTGGTAGGCGCCAACGATGGCGTACAGGGGCACACCGAAACCCTGTGGCGCCTGCTTGCGCGCTATGACATCCCGACGTTCATCTTTATCAACAAGATCGATTTGGAGAATCCCGGCCGCGATGTTTTGCTGGCACAGCTTGGGCAGCGTCTTTCCGAGGGCTGCCTGGATGCCAACGAACTGCTGGCGGGCGGCACCGTTCAGGAGGATGCTGCTGCGTTAGACGAGGCGGCGCTCGAGGAGTTTCTTGAGGCGGGTGAGCTTTCCTCCGCGACGCTGTCGCGCATGGTTGCTGAGCGCAAGCTCTTTCCCTGCTTTGCCGGCTCGGCGCTCAAGGACCAAGGTGTGGACGAGCTGTTGGATGGTATATGCGCGCTGATGCGCGAACAGGCGTGGCTCCCGGAGTTTGCCGCCCGCGTCTATCGCGTCAGCCGCGGGGACCGCGGCGAGCGCTTGGCTTGGGTTAAAGTGACCGGCGGCACGCTGCATGCCAAGCAGGTGATTGGCGGACGTTCCGGTGCCGCTGTCTCTTATACACATCTGACGCTGCCGACGAATAGC
>CABSNX010000280.1 GCA_902479205.1 uncultured Collinsella sp.
AGCAACCTTGCCGGCAACCGCATCCTGACCGGGATCGGCCTTAGGCTCATCCGTCCAATCGATGCCGTCCTTGCCCGCCAAGATATAGCCCAGACGAGCGTCGGCCATCTTGCAGACATGCGAGTAGTTGACGATATTGATGCCGGCGATGATAAGCGTAAGCACGGCGGTCACGGCACCCATGGCAACCAGGATGAACTTACGACGCAGGCGACGTCCCATTGCACTGGCAGCATCGGCGCGCCCCGGATTACCCGAGTCCGCGCCCATGCCGAGCTTTGCCGTCGTGCGCTTCCACCACGCACTCGCGCTCACACCTATTCGCCCTCCTCAACAACCTCGAGCGAATAGCCCTGGTTGCGCGATGCACGGATGGCCACGTTGGCACCAAGCGCCGTCAGCTTTTTGCGCAGGTACGAGATGTAGACCCACACCACGTTGGCGCCTTCGGGCGCGTCCTCACCCCAAACCCCGAGCATCAGACGCTCGGTGGGCATGCGCGTGCCGGAGTTGCGCATAAAGAGCTCCATAAGCTGAAACTCACGATTGGCCAGGTGCTCCTCGCCCAAAGGGCCAACGAGCGTGCACGATGCCGTGTCGAGACGCACGTTGCCCACGCTGAGCGTCGTGGCGTCAATTGCCGTCGCGGCACGCGTCATGGCACGAATACGCGCAAGCAGCTCCTTGGCGGCAAACGGCTTGGTCAGATAATCGTTGGCACCGGCATCCAGGCCCTCGACCTTATCGGACACCTCGCTTTTTGCCGTGAGCATAATGATGGGCAGACGCTTACCGGCGGCGCGTGTGCGCTTGAGCACCTCAATGCCATCCATGCCGGGCATCATGATGTCCAGGATTGCGGCGTCATAGTCGTTGGCGAGCAGATATTCGAGCGCCGTCAGACCGTCGAGGGCGGTGTCGACCTCGTAGTCGCTATGTTGAAGAATCGCGGTAAGGGCACGGGAGAGGCCGGGTTCGTCCTCGGCAAGCATCAGCTTCATAGTTGTTCCTTTGGCGCGCGGCTATACAGATTTCGATATTGCCGATGATAGCGCACCGCCAGCCGCCTTAGCGCAGCCTTAGCTGCTCAACCTGCACGTTTTCAAATACGCAGGATATGGCTTAGCCAAACTTAAGGCCCAGATGCCGAGGGCTTGGACGCATACCGAGCGCGAAGGGACAGTGACTCGTCCTTTCACGGCGTCCTAGTTATGCAAAGTGCTCGAGCGTTACTCCTCGTACGCGCCCTCAAGCCGCAGCAGCCACTCCTTGCGGTCGAGGCCGCCGGCATATCCGTTGAGCGAACCATCGGCGGCAACCACGCGATGGCACGGCACAATAATCGAAATGGGATTACGCGCGACCGCGGCCCCCACGGCACGGGGAGACGCAACGGGTGCTTCGTTTCCCGGTACACGATGTCGAGCCGCAACACGCTGGGCGATCTCACCATACGTAGCGACCTCGCCACGCGGGATAGAAAGCAGCTCAAACCAAACCTCGCGCTGAAACGCCGTACCGATCATATGCAACGGAGGCGTAAACCGAGGTTCCTGCCCTGCAAAATAAGCATTCAGCCAAGCCCATGAACGCTCAAGCACCGAAGAAGCCGCACCATGGGCCGGATTCGCTGACGACATGCCACCAATACCAGAAACCGCATCGGCACCTTCAACGTGCTCCGCATCTTCTTTGAGCAGCGTGGAGCCAAAATGCTCCTGCCCCTCAAACCAAAGCCCTGTCAAACCGCGGCCATCAGCGGCAAGCAGGATTTCGCCCAAAGGCGAAGCAAACGTCGTCGTGACCACCAGCGGCTCCTTTCAAAACTCCGCAAACATAATACCGCGAATTGTGCAGACAACCCCAATCGACCCCAAAGTCACCCTAGGCACTGTCTCTTATACACATCTGACGCTGCCGACGAATAGCCTTGTG
>CABSNX010000281.1 GCA_902479205.1 uncultured Collinsella sp.
CGAGATACTGATCGGTCTCGTGGGCTCGGAGATGTGTATAAGAGACAGAGGCAGGCCTCATCGAGGGTAACGTCGAGTACGGCGAGGACTGGATCGACGCGCTTGCCGCCATCGTCAAGCCGCGCACCAAGATGCCGGCCGACGCCGTGACCGTCGCCGCTCCCATCTTTGCCACGGCCGAGACGCTCGAGTATGACGAGAAGTCCGTCAATAAGGGCCTGGCCAAGGAGGGCATGGGTGCCATTCTGGACGCCGCCAAGGCCGCGCTCGAGGGTGTTACCGAGTGGACCGCCGCGAACATCGACGCTGCGCTTGAGCCGCTGCCCGAGCAGATGGACCTCAAGAAGCGCGTGGTGTTCCAGGCCGTGCGCGTCGCCGTCTGCGGCAACATGGTGAGCCCTCCGCTGGGCGAGACCATGGCGCTCGTCGGCCGCGACGACTGCCTGGCGCGCATCGACCGCGCCCGCACGATGGCGTTGTAACAGTCGCGTAAACGCATGTATCCGAGCCCCGCTCACCACGAGTGGGGCTCTTGTTTCTAAAGACGTATGGGATGGGAGGTACAGAGACCATGGCTGAGCAACTGTCGCTGTTTGGTTCGCTCGAATCGGAGCATGCCCCCGTGGAGCCTGACCGCATGGCCGAGCAGGCCAAACCCGAGCCTGCGCCAGAGCCCATTGCCGCCTACGCGAGCATGGTCCTGGACATTCCCACCCGTGCGCTGTCCGAGCCGTTTGCCTACGGCATCCCGCAGTCCCTCGTCAACGAGGCCCAGATTGGGTCTACGGTCCTGGTCCACTTTGGCAACCGTGCCGCTGCGGGCTATATCGTCGACATTGTGTCTGAGCTGGGCGACCTGCAAGGCAACAACGCCCTCGACCCCGCGCGCATAAAGCCCATCGAGGCCATCCTCAGCAAACCGCTCTTTGGTGCCGAGGCCGCCCGCATTGCGCGTTGGATGAGCCGCGAATATGTAGCGACGCTTTCCGAGTGCCTGCGCCTGTTTTTGCCTCCGGGAGGTAGCCCGCGTGTCGTGAAGGGCGATGACGGGGCGTGGACGGTTGAGCGCCCAGCCGTCAAGCCTATCCAAAACCGTTGGGTGATGCTTACGCCTGAGGGCTTTGACTATACGCCGCCCAAGACTGCGGTTCGTCAGCGTCAGCTCATCGAGGCGCTCCAGTGCGGACCGGTCACGACGCGCGACCTCAACCTGCTCTACAACAGTATGTCGGCGACCATTAAGGCGCTCGAAAAACGTGGTGTCGTCGTGGTGGAGGAGCGCCGAGCCTGGCGTGGCTGCAGCGAGCAGACTACGCTGTCCTCGGCAAGCGGCAAGGCACCGGTCGCGCTTACAAAAGGCCAGCAGCAGGCGCTTGCGCAAATTGAGTGCGCCCGCCTTGACGCCCACGGCGACGTGGTTCTGGTCGATGGCGTCACCGGATCCGGTAAAACCGAGGTCTACCTCTCCGCCATCGAGCGCGTGCTCGCGGCCGGTCGCTCGGCCTGCGTGCTCGTGCCCGAGATCTCGCTGACGGCTCAAACCGTCGGCCGCTTCCGCTCGCGCTTTGGCGAGACGGTCGCGGTCTTCCACTCACGCCTTTCGGCCGGCGAGCGCCTGGACCAGTGGGATATGGTCGCCAGCGGTACCGCGCGTGTGGTCGTGGGAGCCCGTTCGGCGCTCTTTTGCCCGCTCAGCGACCTGGGCCTCATCATCATCGACGAGGAGCACGAGACCAGCTACAAGCAGGGCTCCAGTCCGCGTTACCATGCGCGTGAGGTGGCGGCTGAGATGGCTCGCCGCTATCGCTGCCCCCTTGTGTTGGGCTCGGCCACGCCTTCTGCCGAGGCCCTCGACCGCTGCCGCCGCGGCACGTACAACGGTGTCACCTGGACGCGCGTCGAGATGCCCGAGCGCCCGGGA
>CABSNX010000282.1 GCA_902479205.1 uncultured Collinsella sp.
CGAGATACTGATCGGTCTCGTGGGCTCGGAGATGTGTATAAGAGACAGGAACGGCGGCGGCGCCCACGGTCGTGGGCTCGCCCCAGGGGATGAAGATCGCGCAGAACCAAGCGACAACCAGGACTTGCTTCATGGACATGGCAAGTTTAGCCATGGCGAGCGACGGGCCGGAAAGCTCGGCGAGCGGACCTTCCTGGAGCTCCTGCTCGGCCTCGGCCTGATCAAAGGGCAGCTTGCCGAGTTCCATGTAGCAGGCAATCGCAAAGGCGATGCCGGCGAGGATCACGGCAACCGGCGCGTCGATGGCGCCCGTCATGATGTGCTGACCCATGGTGGCGATGTCGGTGGAGCCGCACACCAGGGCGGCGGCAAACAGCGCCAGCAGCATAGACGGCTCGATGAGCACGCTCATGAGCAGCTCGCGGACGCCGCCGATACCGGCGTAGGCGTTGGACGAATCCACACCGCAGAGGGCAAAGAAGAAGCGGGCGAGCGCCAGGCTGTACATGATGGTGATGGCGTCACCAAAGACCGGGATGGGGCTTTGTGCCGTAAAGAGCGGCAGGCCCATCGCGAGCATAAAGGCGACGGCGAAGAACAGCGGCGGCATAATGCGCAGCGCAAAGCTCGCATCCTCGCTCTGGGACTCGGGGCGCGCAAAGAGCTTGGCCAGGTCGCGGTAGTCCTGCATGATGCTGGGGCCGCGACGGTTGTGCATCTTGGCGCGGATCACGCGGCCGAGACCGGAGAAGAACGGTGCGACGGCCATGACGACCACGCCCTGCAGAACGGCAAGTACGATGTTGTTCATGCTCTCCCCTCCTTAACCCATTTGCACGGCGAGCACGAGGAACACCACGAGTGCCGCGACGATGTAGCAGATATAGATGCTGTAGTTGCCGCCCTCGAGCTTAGTCGCGAGGTCGGCGAGCTTCTCGACGCCCTTATGCGGGGCATCGACGAGAACCTTGTCGGGTACGGGCTCCACAGCCTCGGCCACACCGGTGAGCTTCTGGAAGAAGTGCGCGATGGACCAGCAGACGGCCGTGCAACGGTCGCGCAGCGTGTAGAGCGGCTGCATAAACCAGGACACCTCGGAGGCAAAGGTCGTGGCCACGACAGGCATATGCTCGTTGGGAGCATAACCGCATGCCCACGGCTGGGACTTCTGCACCTTGCCGACGGTCTTGAGCTTGCGATAACCGCAGGCAAGGCCGACGAGCACCACGAGCGCAATGGCGATCGCGGGCGTGGAGGTGGCAGCGCCGGAGTACTGGTTCATGAGCTCCATGCCCTCGGCGGCAAACACGCCACCGTACGGATGCAGCACGGACGCGGCGACATCGACCAGCACGGGCGCGATCACGGGAGCGCCAATGCCCAGCACGACGCAGATGGCCGCGAGCAGGCCCTGCGCAAACACCATGGGGGCGGGAACCTCCTTGGCATTGGCCGCGGCCTCGGAGCGGGGCGCGGAGGCAAAGGAGACGCCATAGGCCTTGACGAAGCACGTGACAGCCAGCGCGCCGGTAATGGCAAGCGCGACGGCAGCGAACACGGCCACGATCATGACGGCCTTGTCACCCTGCATGGCGGCATTAAACAGCGACTGATAGGTAAACCATTCGGAAACAAAGCCGTTGAAGGGCGGGATGGCCGAGATGGCAAGCGCGCCAATAAGGAAGCAGATGGCCGTTGCCGGCATACGACGGAACAGGCCGCCCATCTTCTCCATATTGCGCGTACCCGTAGAGTACAGCAGCGCACCGGCGCCCAAGAACAGCTCGCCCTTAAACATCGCGTGGTTAAACGTGTGGTAAAGGGCGGCCATCAGAGCCAGGACGGCGATGCCGACCGAGTTGAGAGCCATGGCGGCCATGGAGGCTGTCTCTTATACACATCTGACG
>CABSNX010000283.1 GCA_902479205.1 uncultured Collinsella sp.
AGATACTGATCGGTCTCGTGGGCTCGGAGATGTGTATAAGAGACAGGTCTTGCCGACCGCTGCGAAGTCGAGCTGGCCTACGCCATCGGCGTGTCCAAGCCCCTTTCGATCATGGTCGATACCTTTGGCACCGCGCATGTTGCCGAGGACAAGATCGTCGAGGCCGTGGAGAAGACCTTCGACCTGCGCCCGGGCGCCATCATCCGCGACCTGGACCTGCGTCGCCCTATCTACGAGAAGACGGCAGCCTACGGTCACTTTGGCCGCGAAGACCCCGACTTCACCTGGGAGAAAACCGACCGAGTCGAAGAACTCAAAGCAGCCTGCGGCCTGTAAGCTAACGAGAAAAGCCACAGCCAAATAACAACACACCAATAGAAGTACCGGCCCCAACCGGTACTTCTTTTTTATTTAAACGGTGGTGAAGATGAGCCGACCTGGGACATGGAATGGGTCACAGGCCGATAAATTTTGCAGCAGAGCGACTCCAACCATGTATCCTAAGTTCCGAGGGCTTTAGTATTTGGTCGATCGCGAGTTCCGCACGAGCCGGAGAGCACTTAATGTGCTCTCCGTGCGAGCAGGACTGTTTGAGCAGGCGACCAAATACTAAAGCACTCGGAACGGCGGGACAGAGAATGCCCCGCCGTTCGGGACGACGAGCCACGTAAAGGAGCAGCCATGGCAGGCAAGCCGCAAACACTAGCAACGACCTCGGCATTCGAGATCTTGGGCCCCGTCATGGTCGGCCCCAGCTCGTCGCACACCGCCGGCGCCCTGCGCTGCGCCCAGGTTGCCGCTAGCCTGCTGGAAGGCCGCATCACCAAGGTCACCTTTGGCCTGTGGAACTCCTTTGCCCACACCTACCGCGGTCACGGCACCGATCGCGCGCTCGTCGCGGGCATCCTGGGGCTCGATACCGACGACGAGAACATCAAGCAAGCTTTTGACCTCGCACGGGACCAGGGCCTCGACTTTCACTTCGACATCAAGGGCGACGACGCCTCCATCCACCCCAACACCGTCGACATCGACATGGTCGATGACACGGGCGCCACGGCGCAGGTCCGCGGCGAGAGCCTGGGCGGTGGCAAGATGCGCATCAGCCGCATCAACGGCGTCGGCGTCGACATCTCGGGCATGTATTCCACGCTCTTCGTGGCACACCAGGACGTTCCCGGCGTGCTCGCCGCGCTCACGAACCTGCTCGCCTACGCACACGTCAACATCGCCTTCTGCCGCACCTACCGCACCGAGGTGGGCGGCCAGGCTTATTCCGTCTTTGAGACCGACGGCGCTCCCGACGACACCGTCGTCCCCATGCTGCGCAAGCTCGACAATGTCGATTACGCCACGTTTATCGAGCTCCCGGGCTCGGCCTCGTCGCTCTCCCCCGGCGTCTCGGCCAAGGAGATCTTTGACGACGGCGAGCAGTTGCTCGATGCGTGCGCCGAGCTCGGCCTGAATATCGGCGCCGTCATGGCCGTGCGCGAGGCGCGTCTGACCGGCGAGGCCCATGCTATCGCAGCCATGCGCCGCGTGCTCGACGTCATGCGCGAGGAGACCACGGCCCCCATCGCCAATCCGCAGCGATCGCTCGGCGGGCTTATCGGCGGTGAGGCCAAGCTCGTCGATGCCACCGGCCGCAACGATTTGAGCACAAGCATGATGGGCCCCGTTCAGACCGATGCCGTGGCCCGCGCGATGGCCGTGCTCGAGCGCTCCGCCACCATGGGCGTGATCGTCGCCGCCCCCACGGCCGGCTCCGCGGGCGTCGTCCCCGGCTGCGTGCTGGCGCTCGCCGATCACCTCCAGCTCGACGACGAACAGGTCATGGATGCCCTCTACTGCGCCGCCGCCATCGGTCTCAACCCTGTCT
>CABSNX010000284.1 GCA_902479205.1 uncultured Collinsella sp.
CTACACAAGGCTATTCGTCGGCAGCGTCAGATGTGTATAAGAGACAGGGCTATGGGTGGCGCAGGCCATAACGGCTATGTCGAGCTTAAGGTCGACGTCTCGTATCGATCGCGTCCCGAGTGGCTGGAGGGAGATTATGATTCATGGATTGCTGCATGGGATTAAGCGCTGCCTGTTGAAGGTGACGAGGGGGCTTGCGGGCCGTTGCCGACCGCGTGCTCGCTGCAAGCGAGGCGGCTTTATGGGTCGAGCCGGGATCGACCTGTTTATCGAAGACGGTGCCTATACCACGCTCTCCTCTGCGGTGGTCATCTTGGTGGTGCTCACGTTGCTGTTTTCGTCGACGGCGGCGATATGGAGCATGTCGCGTGCCGGGGACACCCAGGCGGCTGCCGATAGCGGCGCGCTGGCAGGCGCCAATGTGGTGTCGTCCTACCATACGGCTGCGACGGTGGTGGATGCGAGCATTTTGAGTTTGGGCCTGGCGGGGTTTGCCACGATCGGCACCGGCTTGGTCGCCATTCTTATTCCAGGTGCCGAGCTTGCCGCGGGCGATATGGTCGACACGGGGATCGAGATCATTAAAACGCGCAATAAGTTTGCCAAAAGCGCCTCCAAGGGCCTGCAGAAAATCGAGACGGCTCTACCGTATCTGGTTGCCGCGCGAGCTACGCAGGCCGTGTCGGCGCAGGATACCGAGGGTGCGACCTATACCGGTACGGCGCTTGCCGTGCCCAAGACGTCCGAGTCGGATTTCGTTGCGCTCGAGGGGTCCGAGATCTCGACCGATGTCATTAAAGACACATCGAAAGATCTGGAACGCGCAGCAGATGAGCTGCAGAAGGCCTCGGAGGAGACGGCGAAAGCAAAAGAGCGCGCCTGGCTTGCGGATTGCGGCGGGTCGGATCCGGCTTCGGTCGGCAGTTGCTCATGCATGTGGGAACGCGCGAGGAGTTTGGCGAAGCTTTCGGATATTGAGAATCCGCACTATGCCTCGAGCGTCACATGGGAGCCGCAAGTGGCGCTCGATCGCGCGAAGGCCTATTACCGCTTGCGCCTTGCAAACGAGGCGCCTCAAGGCTCAAGCGTCGAGACGAAGGCGGAGTCGGCGGCGCGCAAGGCGTTCTATACCTATGCGAGCGCAGAGGTCAATCGCGCATATATAACCGAAGACGGAGACCGGACCACTTCCTATATTCCGTTGTTGCCGCGCAACACTGACGAGGTGCGAGCGACGGAACTCTATACCGATGCGGCGTGGCCAACTAGTACCAACGATGGCAAAACGTATCTGCATTATGGAACGAGCTGCCCCAACTATAAGAAAGGGACGCCAGGCGGGCTAGCCTCGGTCGCTGCTTATGACGGGCAGGACAAATGCAACAGATGCCATTTTGGTGTTTCGTCGCTCGGCGCCGTTGCGGCTCCTTCGACTTCTATCGAAAACGGCTTCGAGTACCACTTTGATGAGTTCAAAGGCGCTCTGGAAGACTACGTCGAATGCCGCAACAAAGAGCTCGAGCTCATGCGCCAGACCGAGGACGAGGCTGACCGTGCGGGCAATGCGTTTGACGAGGCCATTAAAGCGCTTTCGGGCGAGCGTCCGCGTATCGCTCCGCCCGGTCGCAATGGCGTGGTCGCCTTTGCGGTTTCGGGTGCCATTTCGAGCCCCGATGAGCTCAGCTCTTCGTTTAACGCGGCGGTCAGGCTTGGCGAGCGCGGTGCTATCTCTGCTGCGGTGCTGGCACCCGATGACGCGACGGCGCAGAACAACGTTCTCTCGCGGTTTTTCTCGACGTTGGAGGAGCGTTCGGGCGGTGTTGCCGGTGTACTCGATGGCGTCATGGATGTTTGGGGACGGCTGCTTGTGGGAT
>CABSNX010000285.1 GCA_902479205.1 uncultured Collinsella sp.
GGCAGCGTCAGATGTGTATAAGAGACAGGTCTGCTGCTCGCGACCGATGGAGGGCGTTGGCTTCACGGCCATGCGCCACATGACGGGCGCGCCGGTGGAGATGCCGCCCAGGATGCCGCCGGCGTTGTTGGACTCGACCGCAATCTCGCCGGTCTCGGCATCAACGCGGTATGGATCGTTGTTCTCGCTTCCGCGCATGGCGGCCACGGCAAAGCCCATGCCAAACTCCACGCCCTTTACGGCGGGAATACCAAAGGCGATTTGTGCGATGCGGTTCTCGATGCCGTCGAACATGGGGTCACCGATGCCCGCGGGAAGCCCGTAGATGCCGCACTCCACGATGCCGCCGATACTGTCGAGCTCGTTGCGCGCGGCTAGGATCTCCTCGCGCATGCGGTCGGCTGCGGCGGCGTCAATGCAGGGCAGATCGTTCGTGAGAATCGCCTTGCGGTCGGCCTCGCGATAGACCATGTCGTCCATGGGCAGGTCGGAGATGCCGCCGATCTGCGCGACGTGCGCCATGACCTTGATGCCGCGGGCCTCGAGTGCCTGCAGCGCGATGCCGCCAGCGATGCACAAGGGGGCCGTCAGGCGGCCGGAGAAATGCCCACCGCCGGCGACGTCGTGCATGTTGTGGTACTTCACGCGCGCCGGAAAGTCTGCGTGCCCGGGGCGGGGTTTGCAGCGCAGCTCGGAATAGTCCTTGGAGCGTGTGTTGGTGTTCTCAATGATCGCGGCGATGGGTGCGCCGGTAGTGTGTCCATCGACCACACCGGCAATGATATGCGCGGCGTCGGCCTCACGGCGCTTGGTCGCGGTCTCGTCGCGGCCGGGGGCGCGACGGTCCAAAAAGGCCTGCAGCTGCTCCTGGTCAACGGCGATACCGGCGGGAATGCCATCGAGTGAGCAGCCGATAGCAGGGGAGTGCGACTGGCCAAAGATGCTCAGATGCAAAACGTTGCCAAAGGTCGAGGACATGCTATTCCTCCTCGAGCGTGACCTTGCCGCCCAGCAGGCGGTAGTGGTCGAAGAAATCGGGATAGGACTTGTTGACGGCCTCGGCGCTGTGGATCACGACCTCGCCGGTGGCACGGCTCGCGGCGATGGCGGCCATCATGGCGATGCGGTGGTCGTTGTGCGAATCGACCTCGGCGCCGGTAAAGGCATCGACGCCCTTGATGATGAGGTCGTCGCCGGCAATGCGTATCTGCGCGCCCAGTGCGGTGAGCTCGCGGGTGGTAGTGGCCAGACGGTCGGATTCCTTGATGCGCAGGCGGGCGCAATCGCGGATGAACGTGCGGCCCTGCGCCAGCGATGCCACGGCCGAGATTACGGGCACCAAGTCGGGGATGTCGTGCGCGCTCATCTCAAAGCCGGCGAGCTTGTCGGACTGCACGGTGGCGGCGTTAGTGGAGCGCACGATGCGGGCGCCAAAGCGCGAGAGCGCGGCAAGCACGTTGCGATCACCTTGTGCGGAGCTGAGCGACACGCCCTCGACAGTGATGGGGTCGGAGCCGATGGCGCCGGCACACAGCCAAAAGGCGGCGTTGGACCAGTCGCCCTCGACAGCCACGTTGCCAGGCGTGCGGTACGAGCCGCTGCTCACGCGGAAGTTCGTGATCTCGGGTTGGCCGTCCTTGGCGGGGATACGCTCGACGTTGACCTCGACGCCGAAGGCCTTCATGGCCTGGATGGTCAGGTTGATATAGGGGCGGCTCTCGATAAGGCCGGTCACCTGCACGCAGGAGGGCTGGGCCAGCAGCGGGGCCGCCAGCAGCAGGCCGGAGATGTACTGCGAGCTCACGTTGCCCGGCAGGATAAAGGTGCCCGGGCGCATGCGGCCGCTTGTCTTGAGCGGAAAGCCGCCCAG
>CABSNX010000286.1 GCA_902479205.1 uncultured Collinsella sp.
CTTATGGCCTCGTTGGAAAAGCCCTGCATAGCTGCGGGGCTTTTCTTTTTGCCTAGAAAACGTACGCTAACCGGCCCCCGCAAATGAACGTTTTTTGTTCTTTTGTCCCCAATTGTATGATTGTATGCAGTAACCTCCCGAAAAGGAGATTGCGAATCTATGAGGGGAAACAATGGGCTCGAAATTGAAGTTCGTCCGTTGCGGGTTTAACGGAGGAACAGAAAGGAATCTGGACGGCAGCGCCATGCCTTGAAGCGTTGCCTTGCTTCGGTTATTGCTGTTTCCTTGTCCATCGTGTGCATGGTGCCTGCAGCATAGATAAGGGGCTGCGGACATTTTCTTGGAGATAATCACGCAGCCATTCCTTGGCTTTGACGGTATTGTACCGGGCTCATCCAACCAAGCGACTGTTTGATGCGCTCGTGGTTGTACCAGCGTATGTACTCATCGACCAAGGCGAGCACCTCGTTGCGGGTGTGTTCCTCCCACTTCTCGGGGTAGACCGCCTCGGTCTTCATCCTGCCGAAGAATCCCTCCGCGGCCGCGTTGTCCGGCGAACAGCCCTTCGCGCTCATGGAGCGCGTCAGCCCGAAGCGTTCCATGAGCCCGAGCCATCCGGGCCACCGGTAATGGCATCCACGGTCGGAATGCACCAGGGGACGCGCGTTCCCTGGCAGCGTCGAGGCCGCTTTCTCCGGCATCCGGTTGGCCAGCTCCGCGTTGGGGCTGAAGCCGGCGGTGTATGCGACGATCTTGCCATCGAAGCAGTCGATCATCGGCGAGAGGTACACCTTCCCGTCCCTGGCCTTGATCTCGCTGATGTCCGTCAGCCACTTCTCGTTCGGACGCTCGGCCGTGAAGTCCCGGTCGACGAGATTGGCGGGAGCCGGCGTCGTCTCGCCCTCGTAGGAACTATACCTGCGTCGCTTGGGCACGTGCGCCACGAGCCCTTCCTCCGCCATGATCCTGCGGACCACCTTCTCCGATACGCCGGTCTTGAGCACCGCCTTGATCCTGCGGTACCCGTACCTGCCCTTGGAATCGGCGAACGCCCCGGCCACCTCTGCCCTGAGTCCGGCGTACTTGTCAACGCCGAGCCGGGCGTGGTGGTAGTGGTAGCTGCTGGGCGCGATGGCGAGCAAGCATGTCATCGAGCTGAGCGAATACGCCGGCCTCAACCGGTCGATCAACAGGGTCTTCTCCCTGTTCGACAGGCGCCGCAGGTCGGCGCCGGGGTCTTTTTTTACGACCTCCACCACCTCCCGCATCAACGCGTTCTCCAGCTCCAGTTCCTCGACCCTGCGGCGCAAAGCCTCCGCGTCATCATCATCGGCTGCGGACGGCCAGCGACGGGAGCCAGCGGGCTTATTGCCCTGCGCGGAGTTCCTGTTTTTGGGCTGCAACGCGGCCATGCCGCCCTTGCGGTACGCCCTGACCCAGCCATGCACCGCGCCGACGCTCACGCCGAGCTGTTTGGCGGCCTGCTTCTGCTGCATGCCGCCCAGCACCAGCTCGACTGCCCTTCGCCTGGTCTCCAGTGGGATGATGGGTTTGGCCATATGGCCAGCATACCGGGAATCCATCGCCAGCCAACGCTCCAGACACTGCCTGGTCGGATAACCCAGATGCTCCACCACCTGGGCCGTCGTCATCGGCGTGGTGAAATACAACTCCACCGCACGCTCTCGTTCCTCAAGACTGAACATACGAAAATCTTTCCGTTCGGTCTCCAAGAAAACGTCCGCAGCCCCTTATCGACGGAGAATCACGATGTGTGATTTGTCATCCTCCAGCCTGAGGCTGTCTCTTATACACATCTGACGCTGCCGACGAATAGCCTTGTGTAG
>CABSNX010000287.1 GCA_902479205.1 uncultured Collinsella sp.
GCGGGCTTGCAGCGTCGGCCGGTCCGCCGTTCGGCAGAACGGCGACACCTCGGGCGCAGCGTCGAGCCGTTACGCGGTTTGGTAAAACCGCGTAACTAGCATACTTGGGTTTTGCCGATCATGATGTTTAGGATCTCGACGTCGGTGTCCTTCATGCCCACACGGCCTACATAGCCCATGCTGGCGATCGTCTGCTCGACGGTATCCTGAATGAGGCCCTCACCGGCACGGAAGCCGCGGCCCTGCATGGCCATATCGTGGCCCAGAATCGCAGCATCGACGGCAGCGGAAATCTTGGCAGCGCAACTCGCCTTGGCGCCGTCACACACGATGCCACCCACGTTGCCGAGCGTGTTCGAGACCGTCGCGCCGATCTGCTCGCGCGTGCCGCCGCACAGCCAGGTAATGGCAGCACCGGCACCGCATGCGGCGCAAATGGCACCGCAAAACGCCGAGAGCGCACCAATATAGCTCTTGATATGCACGGCGATCAGATCGGACAGCATCACGGCGCGCACCAGGCGCTCATGGTCGCAGCGCAGGTACTTGGCATACTCCATAACCGGCAGCGCGCAAGTAATGCCCTGATTGCCCGAGCCGCACACAATGGCGACCGGCAGCGCGCAGCCGTTCATGCGGGCATCGGACCCGGCGGCCGCACGGGCACGGGCACGACAGGCGACGTCATCGGCACGAGCGCCCAGCAGCGTACGGCCCACCTCGGCACCCCAAGCGTGCGCGAGGCCCTCGGCACTGATCGCGCCGTTCAGCTCGATCTGGCGCTCAACGGCAGCGCGGGCGTCCTCAATGTCGCCGCCCTCGATAAAGTCAATGATGGACTCAATCGACATGGGCGTGTCGGCGCTATCTGCCGCACGCTCGGCCACGACGCGCTCGGCGCAGGCGGCACACTCCCCCGCCGACTTGCCGCATACCGGAATACCGTCGAGCGTATGGCACGTGACATTGGTGTGGTGGTCGGTAATCTCGACGACCGCGGTATGGCCCCCGGCCGTGGCAGTCACCTTGATGTAGAGGTTGGGCACACCCTCGACAAGCGACACATCGCAGTAACCGGCATCGGCGAGGAGCTCGGCCACGCGAGCACGATCTTCGTCGTTAACGCTCTCGAGCACCTCGAGCGCGCTCTTGGCGTCACCGCCCACGGCACCCAGCACGGCCGCCGCCTCAATACCATGCATGCCGCCCGAGTTGGGCACGGTCACGCTCTTAACGTTCTTGATGATATTGCCCGAGCAGGCAACATCCATATGATCAGGTTCGCAACCGAGCGTCTGGCTCGCCAGCGCCGCTGCATAGGCAACGGCAATGGGCTCGGTGCAGCCGAGCGCACAGACAAGCTCGCGGTTCAAAACATCGCAAAACGCGGCATCACGAATGGAATCGGTAGGCATAGGTATCTCCTGCTTACATAACGGACTGGGCTCTCGATAATAGTTAACTCTATTTATTTGATAACAATGCATCAAAAACCGCAACCATGGTTCCGGCGGACGGCGCTCAAGCACAAATTGGCGGCATTATTCATGAGAAGCCGATCTTGTTGCATGCTAAAGCGTTTGACCAAAAAACGCCCGAGCGTTTACGCAAGAGTCGCGCTATCATGCAGTCGAACGCGGTAAACACCTTTAGCACTTGCGCCGCACAGACCAGAGAGGAACCATCCATGAAGATCGGTATCGGTAACGACCACGCCGCCGTCGAGCTCAAGAACATCATCTCCGAGCACCTAAAGGAGCGCGGCTGCGAGGTCGTGAACTTTGGCACCGACACCTCCGAGAGCTTTGACTACCCCATCGCCGGCTACAAGGTTGGTAAGGCCGTTG
>CABSNX010000288.1 GCA_902479205.1 uncultured Collinsella sp.
TCGGCAGCGTCAGATGTGTATAAGAGACAGCAACTGGATTGCGCCCATGGTGGAGCCCGGCCCGGGGATGTTTCGCCTCATTAGTGGCAACCGTCCCTTTGAGTCGCACACCTCGCGCAGGCTTGCGGCTCAAGGTGCCGCCGAGGCTGGATCGGACCTGGATGCCGTGCAGATGAATGCCGATGCTGCTGCGCACATGGGCATCACCGACGGCGAGATCGTCGAGCTCGTGAGCGATATGGGCCGCGACCGCGTGCGCGTGGAGACGACGCCGTATCTGCATCCGGCGTGTATCTTTACGTCGGCCGCCCCCGGCGGACGTTCGTTTGGCGCCGATGCCGGCAGCGCTCAAGCCTTGGGCGTCGGCCCGCTCGACCATACACCGTTGCGTTGGGACCCGTTGACGGGCGCCGCGCTCACTCAGGAAAACGCCGTTCGCGTGGAAAAGATCGCGGCGCGCGAGGATAATAGCGATTGATTGACTCAGCCGATCGAATTGGCTGATAGTTTGACGTTCGAACGATTGATTCACCTTTGGTTTTGAAAGGCCGCACATGAGCGATAGCCAGAACATGTCCGATGAGGTACGCGCCCGCCTTCGCGCTATTCCTTCCGTCAACGAGCTGCTTGCCGAGTGGCCGGTGGTGAAGGCGGCGGGGGAGACCTGCGACGCGGTGGTGCATGCCGCCGTCACGGCCGAGCTCGACGAGGAGCGAGCCGCCATTCGCGCCGGCGCCGCCCCGCGCTCTAAGCGCGACCTGGCTTCGGCCATCGAGTGGCGTGCGCACCGCTCCGCGCTGCCGAGCCTGCGCCCTGCCGTCAACGCTACGGGCGTGGTCATCCATACCAACTTGGGCCGCGCCCCGCTCGCGGAGTCGGCGGCAAAGGCCGTGGCCGAGGTCGCGCGCGGGTACAGCACGCTCGAGTACAGCGTGGACACCTGCTCGCGCGGGTCGCGCAAGGAACATGCGGCGCAGCTGATCCGCTCGCTTACCGGTGCCGAGGACGCGCTGGTCGTTAACAACAACGCCGCCGCTGTGCTGCTGGTGCTGGCGACCCATGCCGCAGGCAAAGAGGTTATCGTCAGCCGCGGCGAGCTTGTCGAGATTGGCGGCAGCTTTCGCATCCCCGATGTCATGGCGGCTTCGGGCGCCAAACTCGTCGAGGTCGGCGCCACCAACCGCACGCACCTGGGCGACTACGAGCGCGCCATCACGCCCGAAACGGCCATGATCCTTAAGGTCCATCCTTCCAACTATCGCATTGAGGGCTTTCACGAGGAGGTGGGCTCTCGGGAGCTTGCGGCGCTTGCTCACAAGCATGGCCTGCTGTTCTACGAGGACCAGGGCTCGGGCGCGCTGTTGCCCGACGACATCTTGGTGCGCGGCGGCGAAGAAACCACGCCGGCTTCGGTTTCGGCAGGGCTCGATATCGTGTCGTGCTCGGGTGATAAGCTGCTGGGTGCCGCGCAGGCGGGCATTATCATGGGTCGTCGCGATCTGGTCCAGGCCTGCGGGTCGCATCCGCTTATGCGTGCCCTGCGTCCGGGCAAGCTCGCACTGGCGGCGCTCGAGGCTACACTGCGCATTTACATGGATGGGGCGGATGTGGCCCATCGCGATATTCCGGTGCTCAGCATGCTTACGCTGCCGCAGGCCCATTTGGAGCGACGTGCCCGCAAGCTGCGCGATCGTATGGTCGCCGGGCTCGATAAGGCTGGCTACCCGTGTGCCGTTCAGGTGGAGATCGTCGAGGAATCGTCGACCCCTGGTGGCGGCTCGCTGCCTACCGTGGAACTGCCCACGATGTGCGTTGCCATCTGCCCGGTCGACGG
>CABSNX010000289.1 GCA_902479205.1 uncultured Collinsella sp.
TGTATAAGAGACAGCAGAAGGCTGGCGTCGATGGCGTCGAGGTCCATGCGGCGCACGCCCACGGCATGCTCGGCGGCTTTTTAACCCCGCTCTACAACAAGCGTACCGATGAGTACGGCGGCTCGCTCGACGCTCGCATGCGCTTCTTGCTCGAGGTCATCGCCGAGATTCGCGAGCGCTGCGGCAAGGACTTTATCATCGACGTCCGCATCTCGGGCGATGAGTACACCGATGGCGGCCTGACCCTCAATGACATGATTTATGTCTCGCGTCGCCTGGAGAAGGCCGGCGTCGACATGATTCACGTGTCGGGCGGCACCACCATCAAGCGCGGCTCCGCGATTCCCGCCGCCGGTACCCAGCAGGCCTCGCACGCTGCCTGCTCGCGCGAGATCAAAAAGCACGTCAACATTCCTGTCGCCACCGTCGGCCGCATCAACGAGGCCTGGATCGCCGAGGAGCTGATCGAGGACGGCGCTGCCGACATCTGCATGATGGGCCGCGCCAATCTGTGCGATGCCGAGTTCTGCAATAAGGCCGCTGCCGGCAACGCCGACGACATCCGCCCCTGCATCGGCTGCCTGCGCTGCCTGAACGGCATCATGTTCGGCAAGCGCATCTCCTGCACCGTCAACCCGGACGTGGAGCGCGACGAGGCTGGCTACGAGCCTGCCGCCGAGGCTAAGAACGTGCTCGTTGTGGGCGCTGGTCCTGCGGGCATGGAGGCAGCCTACATTGCCGCCAAGCGCGGCCACAACGTGGTGCTCGTTGACAAGCAGGATGAGCCGGGCGGCGAGATGCGCATCGCGGCCGTTCCGCCGGCAAAGCAGGAACTCACCCGCGTGATCAAGTATCAGTATCGTCGCCTGGCCGAGGCCGGCGTGAAGTGCGCATTTGGTACCGAGCTTACTGCCGAGGACATTCAGCGTGACTACGCGGGCTACGAGGTCGTCCTGGCTTATGGCGCCGAGCCCATCGCTCCGGCCTTCATGCAGGGCTTTAAGCAGGTTATGACGGCTGACGACCTGCTGGGTGGCAAGGCTTTCCCGGGCAAGAAGATCGTCATCGTGGGCGGCGGCACCGTCGGTTGCGAGACGGCAGATTACCTGGCCCCGCTGGTCAACGACCTGTCGCCGGCCAATCGCGATGTCACCGTCATCGAGATGACCAAGACACTCGCCGCCAACGAGGGTGGTGCCGGTCGCGCGGTGCTTATCACGCGCATGCTCTCCAAGGGCGTTCATGTGCTGACAGAGGCCAAGGTGACCGAGATTGCCGAGGACACTATCAGCTACGAAAAGGACGGCGAGGTCCACACCATCACCGGTGCCGATACGCTGGTGCTTGCCATGGGCTATCGTCCCAATACCAAGTTGGCCGACGACCTTGCCGCTGCCGGCGTTACCACCCACGTGCTGGGCGACGCCAACAAGTGCGGCAACATCCGCGATGCCATCGGCGACGGCTACAAGGTTGCCTGCGAGCTCTAGTCAACCCCTTTGCACCAATCGATTGCAAAAAGCGGCGGCTGCCCTGTGTGTTGGGCAGCCGCCGCCTGCGTTTTGCCAAAGAAAGATTATTGTCGGGCCCTAAATGCCTTTTGCTTCTGCTCCCTCCGCAATCATGTTGCGGTTATACACCAGGTGCAGATACATCGCGTCGTGCGCGGCGGTGGGATTGCGCGAGGCGATGGCGTCGGCCACATCGCGGTGCGTGCGGATAGTTTCCTCGACGAGCTTTTTGCCGGTCACGTCGATAAAGAGGGGGACGGATGCCTTGAGCACGCCCATCAGGCGGGGAACGACGAG
>CABSNX010000290.1 GCA_902479205.1 uncultured Collinsella sp.
CGAGATACTGATCGGTCTCGTGGGCTCGGAGATGTGTATAAGAGACAGATTGTGCCGAGCCCGCAACGGGCTCAAAATGCTTGTCCTTCACGGCTGCCACCAAGCGATCTGCCAGATTGCGCACGCGCGGATCCAGACGTGCGGCACCCGGATTGACAAAGAAGCGGGCCGTGCAGTCCATGATGCGACCGGTAATGACCAGGTCGTTGTCGCGCAGCGTGGCGCCCGTGGCGGTAATATCCACGATGCGGTCGGTCATACCGACGATGGGCCCCAGCTCGATGTTGCCGTGCAGCGAGACGATGTCGGCGTTCACGCCGCGCTCGGCATACCAGGCACTCGCGATGCGCGGGTACTTGGTTGCCACGCGAAGCGACCCACGGCGGGCATAGTTGCGCTCGGCCTGGCCGGCGCGCCACGCGGGCTCCGCCTCGATAAACGTGCACAGGCCGTAGCCCAGGTCGACCAGCTGCAGCAGGTTGAGGTCTGCCTCGATAAGCGAGTCCCAGCCGCAGATGCCGCAGTCGGCACCGCCGCAGCCCACAAAGGCGGGCGCGTCGCTGGGACGCACGATGACAAACTCGATATCGCCGACCATGCCCTCGCCGGCACGTGTGTCGCGGCCGCGCACAATCAGGTGACGGCCGGGGTCGCGCAGCTCAGAGACGTCCAGGCCCGCGGCCTCGAGCACGTCGAGCGTGTCGGCCTTAAGCGAGCCCTTGGGCACGGCGATGCGTAGCGGGCCTTCGGCGCCGCGGCCCACGGCGTGGTCACCATCGGAGGCGGCGTCCTCGGCAGAGGTGCACGCGGCCTCCAGACGCTCGAGCGAAAAGGCGAAGCCCGCCGCCGGCACCTCGATGCCGTCGCCGAACGCGCCGGTAAAGATAGAGTCGTAGCGACCGCCCGAGCCCACCGGATCGGGCAGGCCACCGGCATAGGCCTTAAAGACCAGGCCCGTGTAGTAATCGAAAGAATTCATAATGGAAAAGTCGAAGGACAGCACCTGAGCGTCCTCGGGCGCCAGGCCCTCGACCAGCGCGCGCAGCTCACGCGTGAGCGGCGCGACAATACCGGCAGCCGCCAGCAGCGCATCCACGCGATCGAGCACTTCGGCCCCACCATGCAGGCGCGGCAGTTCGCTGACGGCGGCCTTAACGGCATCGGTCTCGGCGCTTGCCGCCACGCGGGCATCGAGGCCCACAAAGTCGTTGGCGTGCACGCAGCGCAGAGCCTCGGCAGCCAGCTCGCGATCCTCGCACGCCGCGAGCAGCTCCTTAAACGGGCGCACGCTACCTGCGATAATGCGCGCATCGGGCAGCGCCAACTTGCGAACGGCCTCGGCCACCAGCGAGACGATCTCGACATCGCCCGCGGTATCGCCCGCGCCGATGAGCTCAAAACCCAGCTGGGTAAATTGACGCGAACCGCCGGCATTGCGCTGGCATTCGCGAACCACCGGCGCCTCATAGCGCAGGCGCAGCGGCAAGTCGGCCGCGCGCATGCGGGTCGAGACCAAACGCACGATCGGCAACGTATTGTCGGGACGAACCACCAACAAGCGGCCGTCATCGTCAAAAAGCTTAAACGGCGTGTCCGCGATACGGCCGCCCTCCTCGAGCGAGCCCTTGTCCTCGAGCAGCGGCGTCTCAACCGGCAGATAATGATGCTCCCTAAAGCAGCCCTTCACCGTCAGTGCGATCTCCTCGCGCGCCTGAGCCTCCTCGGGCAATATGTCCCGGAATCCCCACGGTGTGGCCGTCATCTGGTGAGCCTCCTCATGCTGTGTT
>CABSNX010000291.1 GCA_902479205.1 uncultured Collinsella sp.
GGGCTCGGAGATGTGTATAAGAGACAGCCCCAGACGCGCGGCTCCATGGGAAGGCACACGGCGCACACCGTCAAAGGACCGGCCACCGAACCGCGACCCACCTCGTCAACACCCACGACCACGCCATCCCCACCGAGCTCGTGCATCAGCTCGTACATGCCGTTGACGCGCTCGCGCTCGGCAAGTTCCTTGGCATGGCGCTTAAGAGCGCGCTCGCAAGCCTTGATCACTTGCTGACGCGGATCCTCACGATAATGCTCCACGAGGGCGGGAATCTCCTCAAACGTGGCGCTCGCCAGCTCGCCGGCAACCTGCGATGCCGAAACCGAGCTCGTCATGTTGGCCATATCGGGGCCTCCTTGCATGCAAATCAGATAAAAAGAAGGGCCACCCGAAGGTGACCCTTTTGTCCAAACGAGTGGACAGACGCTGCGATCTTCTTAGCGCTTCTCGGGGATGCGAGCAGCCTTGCCCACCTTGTCGCGGAGGTAGTACAGCTTGGCGCGACGGACGCGACCATGACGGACGACCTCGAGCTTGGCGATCTTGGGGCTGTGAAGCGGGAAGGTACGCTCAACACCGACACCGAAGGAAATCTTGCGGACGGTGAAGGTCTCACGGGCACCGGCGCCGGCCATGCGGATGACGTCACCCTGGAAAACCTGGATGCGCTCGCGGTCGCCTTCCTTAATGCGGTAGTGGACCTTGACGTTGTCGGCAACGCGGACCTGCGGGATGTCCTCGCGGATCTGCTGACGCTCGATTGCGCGGATGTAATCCATGTGCAATTCCTTACTCTTCTAGAGGTGCCGTACCACCTTGGCCGGCACGTAGTTGAACAAACGTATTCGAGTATACACGCCACGACCTTGGCTGCAAGAACTATTTTGCCCGTGCGCAAAAAGACAAAAACACGCACTCTTTCTGCACTTATGAGCCGTCCGCAGCATCAGTCGTCGGCGTCGTCACGGTCGTTCCGGGCGCGATATAGCCGTATTCGAGCAGCACCGAAAGCGCATGCTGCTTCCAGGTGGCGAGCTCTTCGTCATTATAGTTGTCATGGGCCCATTCACTCATCGCGTCCTCGGCGTCTTGGGGCACCAGGTCCTGGCTGTCCGCCATCAGGTACAGGATGCCTAAGATGTCGAAGTCCTGCTTAGTCATCTCTTCCTTGTTTGAAGTGCTGATGAGGCCGTGATCGATGCCGTAGCGGCAGATATCGGTCAAAACGGTAACGAGGCCCGTAGGAATCGGCGAGGCATCCTTCGCGGCGGTGGGCGCGGTGTCGCCAGCCACTGCAGCGGCATCGTCGCTCGCCGGAGCAGACTCGGGCGCGTTCGCATCGGAAGCGGCCTGCTCTCCCTGGGCAGGGGCCGTGCTATCCGTCGTTGCCGAAGAATCCCCCGCGGAAGCGGACGCAACACTCACCGGCGTCTCGACCACGGTCGTCATCGGGTCGACCGGCGCGGGTGCAGCGATGACCTCGGCCCAATCGGAATACACGCCGTCAATAAAGGCGCGAACATGGAAGGTGCCCGGTTGCGAGATGGTCATCGTGCCGTCTGTCGCAACCGAAATGCCCTTGCTCTCGAGCTCCTGGGCCTCCCAGCTGCAGACCCTATCGACTTCCTTGCCCGTCGTGTCATAGACCGTAGCCGTCAGGCCTTCGATGCCGTTGAGATTTTCCTCGACGCCGACGACGGCCTGTGCCGAGCCCTCGAGTTTGATACTGCCGTTAAACGGCTCGGGCGCCGTGTCGCTTACCTTATATTTGTAGGCCGCGGCGT
>CABSNX010000292.1 GCA_902479205.1 uncultured Collinsella sp.
GTCTATTCAGGTCATGATGCAGATGCTTGGCCAGGGATTCTTGGTCAGTTTGCAGCTGTTTGTGCTGACGCTGCTGGGGTCGATTCCGCTGGGAATCCCCGTGGCGTTCATGCGCATGAGCAAAATTGCGCCGCTTCGCTGGATCGCGCGTATCTATATTTCGGTGATGCGTGGCACGCCGCTCATGCTACAGATGTTCGCCATCTACTTTGCCCCGTACTACGTGTTCGGCATCTCGCTCACGCCCGATTCCAAATGGACGGCATGCGTCGTGGCGTTCATCATCAACTACGCCGGCTACTTTGCCGAGATCTATCGCTCGGGCTTGCAGTCCATTCCGCGCGGTCAATACGAGGCAGCCGAGGTGCTGGGCTACTCGCGCATGCAGACGTTTCTGTATATCGTGATGCCGCAGGTCGCCAAGCGCATTTTGCCGGCGATGGGCAACGAGATCATCACGCTGGTCAAGGACACGTCGCTGGCGTTCGCTATCGGCGTGGGCGAGATGTTCTCGACGGCCAAGGCGCTGGTCGCCTCGCAGGTGAGCATGGTGCCGTTCGCAATCGCGGCGCTGATCTACTGGGTCTTTAACTTTGTGGTCGAGATGCTGCTGGGCGCTGCCGAGAAAAAATTGGATTACTACCATGATTAATTCGGTAATGAATATATCGAACGCACGCAAGGCGTTTGGCGGCAATGAGGTGCTCAAGGATATCTCGCTCGAGGTAAAGCGTGGCGAGGTCGTGGCGATTATCGGGCCTTCGGGCGGCGGTAAGTCCACGCTGCTGCGCTGTGCCACGCTGCTCGAGACGCTCGACGGTGGCTCGCTCTCGTTTGGCGACCTTGCCGTCGCGACGGATGCGGGTTCGGGCGCGGTGTACGCAAAGGGCGATGTACCCAAACAGGCGCGCTCGCGGTTTGGTCTGGTGTTTCAGAACTACAATCTGTTCCCGCACTATACCGTGATGAAAAACATCACCGATGCGCCGATTCGCGTGCTTAAGCGTCCGCGCGAGCAGGCGGAGGCCCGCGCACACGAGCTTATTGCACAGATGGGGCTGACGGGCAACGAGAACAAGGTGCCCTGTGAGCTTTCGGGCGGCCAGCAGCAGCGCGTGAGTATTGCCCGCGCCCTGGCGCTCGACCCGGAAATCTTGTTCTTTGATGAGCCGACCTCGGCGCTCGATCCCGAGCTGACGGCCGAGGTTCTGCGCGTCATCAAGGATCTGGCCGCGCAGAATATGACGATGGTGATCGTGACGCACGCGATGCAGTTTGCCCGCGACGTTGCCGACCGCGCGGTCTTTATGGACGGCGGTCGTATTGTCGAGGAGGGTCCGGCCGAGCAGGTCATCGACCATCCGCGCGAGCAGCGTACGCGCGAGTTCCTGAGCCGTATCGAGGGATAGGCTCAGCTATTTACTCAACTGTTTATTGAGGCGAAACCGCCGCAGGTCTTATGATCTGCGGCGGTTTTTGCATCCGCGGGGTTCAATAATCGCCTCGCATACTCGCCTCCTCCTCTCGCCGCCCGTATTCATACGCGTGCCGAAAGGTCTGCATGGACAGGCGACTGCAAGGGTAGGGTGGTGGCATAGGACATTTGGAGGGTGAGTCGGATCGGCTGCCGACCATGCTGCTCCCGGGACGGCATCGACCGCGAACTCTCCCCGTTGGCGTCGCGCATCGCGCGCGACCCTGCAAGGAGGTCATCATGGGTGCTCCCAAGACCGGCAACGTAAGGAACGTGG
>CABSNX010000293.1 GCA_902479205.1 uncultured Collinsella sp.
GGCGGCGCCGGTGTGGCCATGCACAATATTTCGGAGCGCATCCATCGCTTTTATGGACCGCACTCTTATACACGCGTCGAATCGGCCCCGGGCAAGGGCACTAAAGTGCTCCTGCATCTCGATTTGTCGGAGAGCATCTTCGACATTCAAGAGTAAAATAATAGGTTACGGGTTTAACGCTAGTTGGCGGATGCCCGACGTAGTTAGTTGACGAAAGGTTTTATCCCTATGCTGCGTGCGATGATTGTGGATGATGAGGCCCCGGCCCGTTCGGAACTTCGCTTCTTGCTCGAGCAGACGGGCAAGATCGGCACGATCACAGAAGCGTCGAGCGTTCGCTCCGCCATCGAGATGCTTATGGAGAGCCGCGTCGATGTTGTGTTCCTCGATATCTCGATGCCTGGCGCTTCGGGTCTGCAACTTGCCGAGGCACTGCATAAGCTCAAGAATCCGCCGGCGATCGTGTTTGTGACCGCGTACAGCGATCATGCGGTCGAGGCGTTTGATGTGGATGCCGTCGACTATCTGATGAAGCCGGTCGAGGAGGCTCGCCTGGATCGAGCGATCGATAAGGTTATGCAACGCGCCAAGCCTGTCACGGACAGCAAGGTGACCATCGAGCGCATCCCGGTGGAAAAGGGCGGTCGCAAGGTCCTCATTCCCGTGGACGACATTCGCTTTATTATGGCCAAGGACGATTACTCCTGTATTTATACGGTCGATGACCGCTTTTTGTCGACGACCTCTCTGGCACAGTTCGAGGCCAAGCTCTGCGACTTTGGCTTCTTCCGCGTTCACCGCCGCTATATCGTCAACTTGGCATGTGTCACCGACGTCGAGACGGTTCCCTCTGGCGCTATCCAGCTGGGCATTACGGGCGTCGACGAACGCGTACCGGTTTCGCGCCGTCGCGTCGTACCGCTCAAAAAGGCCCTGAGCCTCTAGCACACCGGCCCCGCAGCCCTGTAGACCAAAATCGTCTGCGGAGCCGTGGGGCTTTTTGCATGAATGCACCAAATCGTTTTGCGGAAGGGATCCCATGAACAGCGCAAGCGCCAAGCGTATCGACATTATCTCGGACACCCACGGCTATCTTTCGCCTGCGCTCCTGGACGAGCTTAAGGGTGCGGATCTGATTATCCACGCCGGTGACCTTACGTCGGAGATGGACTACGAACACCTGCGCACCATCGCCCCCGTGCGAGCGGTGCTGGGTAATAACGACTACTACCGCGACTACGGTCCCGATGTGGACCGCTTGGCGCTCTTTACCTACGAAGGCCTCAAGTTCGCCGTAGCCCACTACCGTGAAGACCTCCCGGTTGGATCCGTGGACGTAGCCATCAACGGTCACACCCACGTAACCAAAGAAGCCCAAGTGGGTCGCTGCCTGGTCCTCAACCCAGGCAGTGCCAGCTATCCAAGAGGCACCCGAGGCCCCACCATGGCCAGAATGCTCGTCAAGGACGGCAAGATTCTGAGCATCAAATTTATTGACCTAGAGTAGGTGCAACAAAAACGGGGGATGCAGATCGCATCTCCCGTTTTTCTTTGAGCCAAAGGCCGAAGTTCAACAACAATCTTAGACAACCCCGCCGAGGAGAACGGGGACCTCGAGCCGCGGAAGCGGCGAGGAACAAAGTCTTTGAAGCAAGTGACGGCAGGGAGGGTCTCCGGGGCCGGCTGGCGCGGGTTGAGTTTGTCGCGAGTTCCGCACGCAAAGGAAAGCACTTAATGTGCTTTCCGTCTTG
>CABSNX010000294.1 GCA_902479205.1 uncultured Collinsella sp.
GCCCTCGCACGTGGTCTGCCAGGCCGTCCATGGCGATGGTGGCAACGTCGATGACGCCGGCCCCGGTCATCTCGCCCAGCAGGTCCTGGTTCATGTTGAGGTCGGCGGTGCAGGTGCCGACGGTGATCTGCTGGTCGAGGCGCGTGGTGTACTTCTCGACCATGTTCCCCAGATTGTTCTGTGCCATCTAGTAGTGCCTTTCTCTCTAAACGCCGAAGATCTTGTCCAGCTTCTCGTCCATGGCCTTGGACGCTCCCGCAGGCGGCTTGCCCGTGCTGCCGGTCTGCTTCGGCTTCTCTCCGAACAGGTATGGGCACGATTCCTTGAGCTTGGCCACGTCGCCGTCGAAATCGGCCAGGCGCGCCTTCGCGGCCTTCACGTCCACGCATCCGGACATCTCCAGCTTGTGGGCCGTGCGCTCCTCGGACTGCTCGGCCCGGAGCTTGTCGATCTCGGCCTTGAGGTCGGCGCGGCCCTCCTCGGTCTTCGCCGCCTCCTCAAGCTTTCCCTCCAGCTCGGCGATCTTGGTGTCCTTCTCCGCGATCTCGCGGTCGTGGCGCTCCTTGTTGATGCCGGGCTGTCCGTGGGAGTCCTTGACGTCTCCGTCGCCTTCGTCGCCCGACTCGTCGCTTGCCGGGTTGTGCTCCGCGCCCGTCGGCTCGGCGCCTCCCTGCTGCTCCGTGTCGTCGGCCTTGTTGCCCAAGTCCTCTCCTGCCATTTCCTGCTCCTTTCGATCCCAGGTTTGTTCGCGCGGTTCTCTCCGCAGTGGGTGGGTTTTTCGCGCTATCCCAAGCAGGGAGCAGTATCGGAGAGGTGTCGCCAGTGGGTTCCGGGCATAAGAAAAGCCCCGCCGAAGCGGGGCCGAATCGCATGACGAGGCAGCCTTATGCCGAGGTCAGCTTGCCCTCTCTGATGTCGTTTTCGAGTTCTATCATTTCGCTCCAAGTCGCGATGCGGAACGACTCCCCTTCGCCGATGACGATGGGGAGATGGCCCAGGCACATCGGGACGGCGAGGCGATACCCGTAGATTGTTTGGCCGTTTCTGGTGCCGCGCAGGAACGGCTCGCCTTCTATATCCTCCATCACGGAATCGTACAGTCGCGTCACTTCTGCCGGTATCATCGCGCCTCCTCAAGCACCTGCTCTACTAGTGCCCTGTTGAACTCCTTGTCGTCAACCCTCAGAAGCTCGATGGGCCTCTCTATCTTGAGTCCCATCATCGTTCCCTTGAGCTTGAACGTCTTGATGTAGTCTCGCATGGCTGCGTCCTCGTAGATGTTGCCTGTTTGGGGGTCGTAGATGCGCAACGCTCCGGACTCGTTCCTGTGCACCGAGACGATATGACCGTCTCCGGTGTCGATGTCGAGAGAGAAGCGCAGCGTGTAGCGCCCTTCTTTCACATGCTCCTCCAGGAACGATAGAACCCTTCGAGGGGTATTCGCGCCGTCGGCTATAGTGCACTGCGGGCGCGCTCCGGTCTCGGGGTCGATCCATGCCCTATTATACTCCTCGGCTAGCTCCTTGGCTGCCCCATGCCTCGCGTAGGGGAGTGCGGCCACGTCGTATCCGCGAAGCCTCGCCTCGAAGGCCACGACGCAGCTCTGGCAGTTGAACCACCTCTTCGGATTGTTGTCGGCTCCTGGGTTGACCCTGCCGCCGTCCGCTCTCTCGAAGCTCATAGGCTCGCCGCGCACGACGCCGGCAAGGGTCTCGGCATGCGCTCCCCTGGACCTGTCTCTTATACACATC
>CABSNX010000295.1 GCA_902479205.1 uncultured Collinsella sp.
TCGTCGGCAGCGTCAGATGTGTATAAGAGACAGACATCGATGGCCCTGCACGGCAGGATGAGTTCTACTGGCATGTGCTGCCTACCTATGTGGGCTCTGCTAAAACGACAGTCGTTATCGTGAGTGACGCGTTGCGCTATGAGGTGGCCCGCGACGTTGCGGCGCTGCTCGAGCGCGAGCGCGGCGGCAACGTCAAGGTTTCTAGTATGCAGGCGGTCTTTCCCTCCATTACCGAGGTAGGTATGCCTGCGCTACTGCCACACCAAGCGCTTGAACTTGCAGCGGATGGCTCGTTTGTGTTGGCTGACGGCATGCCCACCGCAACGACTCCGCAACGCGAGGCCGTGCTTACCCATGTTGAGCCTACGGCCCGTGCTTTGCGCTCGAGCGCATACCTCAACATGGCGGGAACCGAGCGCAAGGCGATGCTCAAGGACTCAAGACTTGTCTACCTCTATCACAACAAGATTGATGCCACGGGCGAGAAGGCCGCTACGCAGGATGACGTCTTCGATGCCTGTACGGACACCGTAGAGGAGCTTGCCACGTTGGCGCGCCGCGTGTGCACCGACGCCCCGGGTGCGCGTGTTGTTATAACGGCGGATCACGGCTTTATCTACACGCGCCGGGAGCTCAGCGAGTGTCAGATGCTCGGCAAGCCAGATCTTCCCTTCCTTGACGCTCCCGTCATGCACGGCAAGCGTCATCTGGTGGTGCCCAACGAGGCCGTGGCCAAGCTTTCGGACGAGGCACGCGGGGTGTTTGTTACTGTTGACATGGGACGTTTGGGTGCCGGCTTTGAGGGGTTTGCCCTGCGCGAGAACGTGCACTTTAGGCGTCCCGGCGGTACAAACAACTATGTCCACGGCGGCATGAGCTTGCAGGAGCTGTGCGTGCCCGTTGTCGGATTTTGGCGTGCGCGCTCGGGTTCCAAGGACTTTGTCGACACGCGCGTGGCGACGCTGCGCGTGCTAAGTGAGGGGCGCCGAGTGACCAACTCGCTTTTCTCGGTCAACTTGATTCAGGAGGAACCCGCCCAAGGCAAGGTCTTGCCGTGCGAGTACGAGCTGGTGTTTACCGACGCAAGCGGCAACGAGGTGAGCGATACGGTCAAGGCGCATGCCAACAAGACTTCTGCTAACTCGCAGGAGCGTGTAGTGCATGTCAAGTTTGCGCTGCATGCGGCGGATGGATTCTCGGCCAAGGGTCCGTACTATCTGGTCTGCCGCGAGCGCGAGACGGGCAAGATCGTTTGGCGCGAGACGTATACCATCGCTGTTTCGTTTGCCCCTGTTGCTGACTTTGGTTTTTAGGAGTGTGCCCTATGTTTGATAGCCATGACGACGATTTGTGGGAAGTTCCCTCGATTGATGTGGATGTGCCGGCGGAGGGTGTGGTGCCTGCGGAGGCCGCGGCTGCTGCGGAGGCCCCGGCGACTGAGGCTGTTGCGCCTGCCCCGGAGCCGGTTGCTGCCGCGCCCGTTGAGGCTGCGGTGAACGCCGAGGACGAATTCTCGACCGACGGTTATGATCAGGCTGTGGCCGAGGCTCCTGAGGACGACGGCTACGACATGGATGGGTTGGACGGCAAGCTGCTTGAGCACTTTGCTGGCAAGATCGTGCGCAAGGACCTGACGGCCCTTATGAAGCGCGGCGCCAACGTGCCCACCTTTGTGCTGGAGTACCTGCTGGGTATGTACTGCTCAACCGACGACGAGGATGCCGTGGCAGAGGGCCTGGGGCG
>CABSNX010000296.1 GCA_902479205.1 uncultured Collinsella sp.
GAGACAGGCTCAGCCGCACGCGCTCGGTGCATGTGTCGGTCGAGGTCAAGGACGGTGCGACATGGGACACCGCCCGCGGCGACAGCCAGATGCTCATCCACATCGTGGGCCGCACACTCAGGGGGCAGGCGATTGACGAGTATCAATATGTCAACTCCGCTGGCGACGGCATCGAACTTAAGCCCGGCGACTACGAGCTCACGGTCGACGAGCCGCCCGTCGCCACCGATGGCACGCGCTTCCGCGCCTCAAAGCGCATGGTTCCCGTGAGCTTTAACTCGCAGGCGCCCGATACGGTCGACAGCACGCCGCAGGGCGGATTCGACCTTTACGCAATCGCTCAATAACTGCGCCTGCCGCTTCTCCTTGCCGCCAAGAGTGGGACAATAGCCCTCGACACTGTTGTTTACTTTTGGAGGAAGTAGCATGTCCACCGTCACTACCATCAAGCGCGGCGGCCTCACCGCGGCCATCGATTCCATGGGTGCCCAGCTCACGAGCCTTGCCCTCAACGGCAACGAGTATCTGTGGCAGGGCGATCCCGCCTTTTGGGGCAAGCATGCGCCCATCCTGTTCCCCATTGTGGGCTCACTGCGCAACAACACGGCGGCGTCTGCGGCCGGCACCTGCGAGATGCCGCGTCACGGCCTCGCGCGCATCGTCGAGCACAAGCTGGTCGAGGTCTCCGAGGACGGCTCGTCCGTCACCTACGAGATCGCCGACACGCCTGAGTCGCTCAAGGCGTTCCCCTTCCACTTTAAGCTCAACATGACCTATGCCCTAACCGGCGACGCCACGCTCACGCAGACCTTTGCCGTCACCAACACCGGCGACGTGGACCTGCCGTTCTCGGTGGGCGGTCACCCTGCATTTAACGTGCCCGCCCCCGGTGCCGAGGACGAGGCATTCGAGGATTACGAGCTG
Source organism: uncultured Collinsella sp. (assembly GCA_902479205.1). Classification (GTDB taxonomy): domain Bacteria; phylum Actinomycetota; class Coriobacteriia; order Coriobacteriales; family Coriobacteriaceae; genus Collinsella. The sequence goes on from CABSNX010000296.1 coordinate 925, forward strand.
GCATTTACCGAGGCTTGGACCAACGAGGCCCCCATCATCACGCCCGACGGCCTTATGACGTTCGAGGGTAGCTACAAGGCGCCCGATAGCTCTGACGTGCTGCCCATCACGCACCGCAGCTTCGATAACGATGCCATCATGTTCACCGATGCCCCGGGTTCCACGCTCACGCTGCGCGGTCGCAAGTCGGGCCATGGCGTCAAGATCGACTTTGAGGGCTTTAAGTACATCGGCGTGTGGTCTGCCGCCAACGACGCCCCGTTTGTGGCGCTCGAGCCCTGGACCGGTCATACCACCATGGACACCGAGGACGACGTCTTTGAGCACAAGGTCAACACCATCACCTTGGCTCCCGGCGCTACCGACAAGCGTACCTTTAGCGTTACCTTACTCTAGAGGTTCCGCCGCTCGGTCGATGCTGTGCGCCGTCCAGAGCGATAATTTGTCATTCAAAAGGCAAGGCATAGACCTTCTGGTCATGCCTTGCCTTTTTCATGCCACTTGTTCGCTCTGGACGTCGCTCGCCGGCATTGCCAAAACATCGGCGTCCCCAATGACTACCGTGTGTCTATTAATTTTTCGAGCTTGTGCTGCGCTGCTGGTCGCTGGCGTATATCCTGTTAAGTCGTCAGCATACGATTCAACAGGGAAGGCATCAGATGCAACCTCGACTACAACGCGACGCGCATCCACAGCCGGTATGCAGCCGTCGCATCTTTTTGGGTGGCGCTCTCGCTGCGAGCGCTTCCGTCGTCGCCGGCGCGCTCGCCGGCTGTCAGCGTCCGTCCACGCTCTGTCTCTTATACACATCTCCG
>CABSNX010000297.1 GCA_902479205.1 uncultured Collinsella sp.
CGTCGGCAGCGTCAGATGTGTATAAGAGACAGGCTCTATACGGGTCAGGCCGATTGGTCGGTCGTCGATGAGGTGGCCGACGCCGTCGAGATTCCCGTGATCGGTTCGGGCGATGTGTTCTCGGCCGAGGATGCCGCGGAGCATCTGCAAAGCTCGGGTGCCAGCGCGGTGTTCATCGCGCGCGGTATCTATGGTAACCCCTGGGTGTTCGGCGATTCCCGCGCCCTTGCGCTCGATGGCACGCCGGTACCGGTGCGTAGCTCGGTCGAGCGACTGGGCGCCCTGCGCGAGCACCTGACGCTCACGCATGAGCTGTTGCCGCTCATGTCGCGTGCTCGTACGTACGCGAGTTGGTATTTAAAGGGCATGCCCCATGCTGCGGCCTGGCGCGCCCAGGTGGTGCGCTGCTCCACGTACGAGGAGTTCATGGCATTGGTCGATGATATCGAGCGCGATGTGGTGGCCTGCGAGGCCGCACTTGCCGCCGGCGAGTCGGTGCCCGCGCATCCGCTGGAGGCCTAAGGGTGGCCGTTACCGCGCTGTACGTGCACGTGCCGTTTTGCGCCCAAAAGTGCCGGTACTGCGACTTTGACTCGCGCAGTTTTGCTCCGTGCGACCTGAGCGCTGCGCTCGATGCCTATTTTGAGCAGTTGTATGCGCGCCTTGATGCCTTTGGAGACGTCGGGGCGCTTGCGCAGATCCGTACCGTCTATGTTGGCGGCGGCACGCCGTCACTGGCGGGGGAGCGCCTGGTAGAACTTGCCCGACGTATCTCTGCGTGGTGCAAGCCTGTTGAGTTTACCTGCGAGGCCAATCCTGAGTCGCTGACCTCCGAGCTTACCGCTGCGCTTGCCAAGGTTGGTGTCACACGCGTCTCTCTGGGAGTCCAAACCCTCGACAACGCCGAGCTTGCCGCCATCGGCCGCATTCACGATGCCGATCGGGCGCTCGTTGCCATCGCGACTGTCAAGGACGCAGGGCTCGATGTGTCCTGCGACCTGATGTGCGGACTTCCCGGGCAGACCGCCGTAAGCTGGCAGCGCACGCTCGATGGTGTGTTGGCGGCGGCGCCGCATCATGTGTCGGTGTACCCGCTCACGCTCGAGGAGGGCACTTCGCTCTACCGCATGGCGTGTCGCGACGAGTCGCTCGAGCCCGACGAGGATTTTCAGGCTGCATGCATGGACGCGGCGCGTGAGCGCCTGGGCGCGGCCGGCTATCACCCGTATGAGGTGGCAAGCTACGCGCTCGACGGCCATGAGTGTGCCCACAACATTGCCTATTGGACCGGACAGGGCTATCTGGGTTTGGGTCGCTCTGCCGCCGGCATGCTCGACGCCGAGGATTTCGATCGCTTGGCCGGGCTGTTTCCCGACGTGCCTGCTCGCGGCGATGCATATCGCGTGCGCTTGGTGCAACGCGACGATGCCGCGACGACGTTTGATGCCGAGTATCTGTCGCAGCGCGAGGCTACGGCCGAGGATTTGATGCTCGCCTGCCGCATGACGCGTGGCATTGGGCCCGACCTGTTGGTTCGCTCGGCAAACGTGATCGCTGCAGATGAGTTGGCGGCGGCCTGTGACCGTGCGCTCGAGTTTGGCCTTACCACCTGGGTGCCCGACGGCGTTGAGGGGCTTGCGGAGCGCGTCACCTCGAAAGACGTTATCGCAGGCCGTGCCCACGCTCGTTTAGCGCCCACCCACTTGGGCCTGTC
>CABSNX010000298.1 GCA_902479205.1 uncultured Collinsella sp.
GGTCTCGTGGGCTCGGAGATGTGTATAAGAGACAGACCCTGGCCCACAAAGGTTGCCTCTGCCCCCAGCGCGCAGGCGACGGGCAGCATAAAGCGGAGCGTGGAGCCGCTCTCGCCGCAGTCGAGCGTGCCGCCCGCAAGTGCCTTGAGCAGGCCGAACTCAATACTCTTCATGGTGGGATGGACCTGGAAGCCATCCTCGACGGTCTCGATGCGGGCGCCCAGCGCCGTGAGGCAGCGCACCGTGGCCTCGATATCGGCACAGGTCGTGTTGCAGGTCACGTGCGTCTCGCCGTTGGCAAGTGCGGCGCAGATGATGAGGCGGTGCGCCATCGACTTGGATGCGATGGCGGGGACGGTGCCCTTGAGCGGGGAGGGGGTGATGCGGGCTAGCATGCGGATGCGTCTCCCTTCTGGCCGAGGCCCTCGGCAATTAAGTCATGGAAGGTGGATAGCGGCGTGCGGTCGATGCTGCAGCGGCCAATACCGTGCGGAATCACCAGATCGATGGTGTCACCGGCGCGTTTTTTGTCGTGCAACGCCTCGGCAAAGACGGTGTCGGCGGAAAGCTCACAGCGGGTCTTGAGGCCGTGGCGGGCGCAGAGCTCCTCGATGCGACCGGGCAGCTCGGCATCGCAAATGCCGTGCAGGGCCGCGGCGCGCGTGATGATACCCATGCCGATCGATACGCAGTTGCCGTGTCCCAGCTCAAAGTGCTCGCAGGCCTCGACGGCATGTCCGGCGCTGTGTCCAAAGTTGAGGAGTTTGCGCTGGTTGGTCTCGCGCTCGTCGGCAACGACCACAGCGCGCTTAATGTCGATATTGCGGGCGATGATGAGCGCCACGCGGGCCACGTCGCGGTTCAGCAGCTCAAGCGTGAGCGGGGTCTTCTCCAGCTCGGCGAAAAGCTCCGGATCGGCAATCACGGCGTGCTTGACGACCTCGCCGCAGCCGTCGGCGAACTGCTCGGGCGTGAGGGTGGCAAGGCATCCCACGTCGGCGATAACTACGCTCGGCTGCCAAAAGGCACCGGCGAGATTTTTGCCGGCGGCCAGGTCGATGGCCGTCTTGCCGCCCACCGACGAGTCAACCATGGCGAGCAGACTCGTGGGGATCTGCACAAACTTGCAGCCACGCATGTAGGTGGCCGCCACAAAGCCGGCCACGTCGCCCACGACGCCGCCGCCGAGAGCCACGATCACGTCGGAGCGCGAAAGCTCGTGCTCGGCCACAAACTCCAAAATGGCAACGTAGGTCTCGGCACGCTTATGGGCCTCGCCGGCCTCGAAGGTGCATATGCTCACCTCGTAGCCTGCGGATTCGAGGCTCTGCTTAACGGGCATCTGGTAGAGAGGACCCACGTTGGTGTCCGTCACGATGACGGCGCGAGTGCCTCCGGCGGTGGCGCGAATGAGCGGCCCTGCCTGCTCCAGCAAAAACGTGCCCACATGCACCTGGTAGGGGCGTGCAGTGTCGATATCGATGGTAATCGCCATAAGCTTCGGTCCTTTCGACCTGGCGTGATAGGTGGTCTAGTGTGAGGCCTCGTCGTCGAGCGCGCGCTTGATGCGGTCGCCCTCGGCAAGGAGATTCTCCAGATAGCGCTGGTCGCGGTCCTTGAGCGCACGGCTGTAGGCGCCAAGCGACTCGATCAGATGGTCGATCTCGAAGGCAAGCGCGTCGGCGTCTGTC
>CABSNX010000299.1 GCA_902479205.1 uncultured Collinsella sp.
TCGCTAACGGTTCTGTCTTTACCCGCAACGCTCAGACTCCGTTCATTCCCAACGGTGCGGTCGCTATTGACGGAGATACGATCGTCGAAGTGGGCCCCGAGCGCGAGCTCAAGGCCAAGTACCCGGATGCCGAGTACGTCGACGCCCAGGGCAACCTCATCATGCCCGGACTTATCAACTGCCACACCCACATCTATTCGGGTCTGGCCCGCGGTCTTGCCATTAAGGGCTGCAACCCCACCAACTTCCTGGAAAATCTTGAGCAGCAGTGGTGGAAGATTGACGACAACCTGACGCTCGACGGCACCAAGGCAAGCGCCTATGCCACGATTTTGGATTCCATCCGCGACGGCGTCACCACGATCTTCGATCACCACGCGAGCTTCTGCGAGATTCCGGGCAGTCTCTTTACCATTAAGGACGCCGCTCAGGAGCTGGGCATGCGTTCGTGCCTGTGCTACGAGGTTTCCGACCGCCGTGGCCAGGAAAAGTGCGATCAGGCTATTGCCGAGAACGCCGAGTTTGCCCAGTGGGCCGCCAAGGAGCGTCGCGATAACGACAACCACATGATCGCCGCCATGTTTGGCGGTCACGCCACCTTTACGCTGTCGGACGAGACCATGGATAAGATGGCCGAGGCCAACAATGGCCTGACCGGCTTCCACATCCACGTGTGCGAGGGCATGAACGATGTGTGGGACTCCCGCCTCAACCGCGGCGGCATCAGCCCCGTCGAGCGCCTGCTGCAGCACAACCTGCTCGGTCCCGACACCATGCTCGGCCACTGCATCCACGTGACGCCCGCCGAGATGGATATCGTCAAGGAGTCCGGCACCTGGCTGGTTAACAACCCCGAATCCAATATGGGCAACGCTGTGGGCTGCGCCCCCGTGCTCGAGTTCTTCCGCCGCGGCATCCCCGTGTGCATGGGCACCGACGCCTACACCCACGATATGCTCGAGAGCCTTAAGGTCTTCCTGATCATTCAGCGCCACAACGCCGCTATGCCCAACGTGGGCTGGTGTGAGGCCATGACCATGCTGTTCGAGAATAACGCCAAGATGGCCAGCAAGTATTTCGATCGCAAGCTCGGTGTGCTCGAGGCCGGCGCTGCCGCCGACGTCATCGTCATGGACTACAAGCCCTTTACGCCGCTGAGCGAGGAGAACATCGACGGCCACATGCTCTTTGGCATGATGGGCAAAAACTGCCGCACCACCATCATCAACGGCCGCGTCCTGTACAAGGATCGCGAGTTTGTCGGTATCGATGAGGACAAGATCAACGCGTGGACCATGGCTGAGTCCAAGAAGCTCTGGAGCACGCTCAACGATCGCGCCTACTAATTACAAGTAGATTCACGCGCGCCGGATGTTTCGCCGCATCCGACGCGCGTATAGGCGACCTCCGCGGGGTCGCCGGCGCTGTGCTAGCGCTACACCGTATTTGCGCCCGCCGCGCGGTCTCGCCGGGCGTTACAGAGAGGAGCTCATTATGAGCGACATCATGAGGCCGATCC